>CAINWJ010000020.1 GCA_903854455.1 Candidatus Peribacteria bacterium
CCGCTCCAAAAATTCCGCAGAGGTGTAGGGAGATAGCCAATACGCCCGGTCGACGTTTGGCGCACCTCCTCAATTCACCCTTATGAGTTGAGGCTTAGGCGGGCATTCGGACCCAGATCCTTCAGTCAGAGAGAGGAACCTGGGACCGGATGCCCGTTTTTTATGTCACTGATTTTCAAAGTGCGCGATCTGCCCCATGATGGCTCCCGCCAACTGATCGGGGTGCGGTATGTAGTTAATGGTCGTATCCACCTTGCCCTCCGCCCGGCGGGTCGTAATGTGCAGACGTCCGAAGCTGAAGAGATTGAGCCATTGCGTCTCGGCAACGACTGATGAAATTTCTTCAAGGTTCACGGAATTGACTGCATTACGGATGATCGACTGCTGATCGACGATCACCAGCTTGTTCGTCGTGAGGAAAAGAACATCGTACCGCCAGTCAATGAATGCGTTGAAGATCCATCTACCTGCAGAAACCAGCCAGAGCACAGAAAGAACGACGACCGGCCAGAGAGAAAGGATGTTCCAGTACGACAATGCGATGATAATACCGACGAACACCACCGTAGCGATGAACGGGCGCAGGAGGTGGAGGAAGAACGAGATGATATGACGGTGTACCATGAACAACTCCTGCTCTCCGGGGACAATGAAGCGCGCCTTGAGCTTGACGATGTCAGTCTGGAGTGCGAAGAGCTGCATAACCCGGGTACTATACCCTCATGAGAAAGAAAATCGCCATCGGCATGGTGATGTTCTGCGTCCTGATAGGAGCAGTGCACGCTGCGACGTTCACGGATATCCAGACATCACCGTACCGGGATGCCATCCGGTACCTGCAAGATTTGCATGTGATCAATGGATACGCGGATGGATCGTTCCGACCGTCGTCACCGATCAACCGGGCGGAGTTCCTCAAGATCTTGATGGATGCACGCTATCCCGATAACACCGTAAGCGATCTCCGTTGCTTCAAGGATCTGGATGTACGTGTGCCGCAGTGGTACGCGAAACCTGTCTGTGCAGGACGAAAACTGGGCATCGTCCAGGGATATCCGGATGGCAACTTCCGTCCCGAGCGACAGGTGAATCTGGTGGAAGCACTGAAGATGGTCTTCCGGACGTTCGGTATCCATACGGGGGAATCTGCAAAGCCCTGGTACCAGCCGCTCCTGACCATCGCGCGCACCAACAGGATCCTGCTGCCACTCCTCGCGTACCCCGATCATGCGCTGACGCGGGGAGAGATGGCATCCCTGATTACGGCAGTCATGACGCCGGATGGAATCATGACGGAAACGAGCGGAACCACCCAATATCTGGGATTCTGCGGCAACGCCGTCCGTGAAGGATTTGAGGAATGCGATGCCGGAATCATGAACGGTCAACCAGGCTCAGGGTGCAGCACGCTCTGCCTGTCACTGGCGAACATCCCCATGCGCGGATTGCTTGCCATAGAGCAACGGACGACCAACACCACACCGGTGATCGCTGCGGGACAAGTCAATCTTCCTCTGCTCGGCTTCACCGCAGTCGCCGGACGACAGAATGTCCGCCTCACCGGACTCACCTTCGCAGCCGACTTGGGCTCGCTCACGTACGGACGCAACTACCGGCTCCTCATGAACCGCAGCGGTCGTGGGTACGATGAAGTCGCACAGGCGAACGGTACCGTCGATAGTACTCACCTCACGTTCCGAAATCTTTCAAACGGCAACGGCATCATCATCCCCGAAGGCATCGCCGTGCCATTCATCGTGGAAGCCGATCTGCCATCCACCATCGGTCCGGTAACGCTGAGGCTCAAATTTGCAACGGAGCTCGCCGACTACGTCGAAGCCGAGGGGGCAGTGGACGGCTTGCAACTGGAAGGTGTCGGAACCAACGGCATCTGCACGGCACCCAACTGCTTCATCAGCGTTGTCACGATTCCTGCATCGACCATGACGATCAATACCGCTGGATCGCTCACGGTCACAGCGGACTCACTCACTCCACGGAGTCACCTGCTGATGGGAGGATCGGTATCCCCGGAACTCTTGCGACTTCGATTTCGTGCTGAGGGCGAGAGTGTCGAAGTACGATCGCTCGGCATCGATGGCGTCATGAGCGGCATCGATTCGCTACAGTTCTATCTGTTGTCACCGGGGCGTGTGCTGGATACGAACCGTGACGTTCCATTCGCACGGGCGACGACTTCCCAGTGTCCGACTTCCATCGCCACACGCGCCTGCGCCAATCTGGGAGTATCGTCGCTGGTCATCGGTTCCGGAGAGGAAGTGGTGATCGCCGTCACGGCGACACTGCAGAGTGATCAGTCAGGAGGGCGCAGCGGCGATCTGGTAACGCTTTCCCTGAGCAATGCCATCGACAGCGGACATGCCATCGATGCCGTCGGTGCATCGTCCAAGCGCACGCTGCTCCAAAATGACGGGCTGAGTCCGACGGACGGCAAGATCCTGATCGGAACCACTCAAGCGGGATCAAATAACTCCATCACCGGCAATACACACCGGACAACTTTCGGCAGCATCAGCGCCATCGAACGGAGTGGCAGCGTTTCTGATTATGTCCCCGCCGGCAATGCCGTCATCGGCGCGTTCAAGATCTCCGCAACACCATCGACGAATAGATCCAAAGAAGTCCTCCTCAAGACCATCACGTTCCAGGTCACGGCGCAGAACGTCCTCCTGGATCCGGCGGGATATTCGCTCGCGACTATGGACACTCCGTCCATCACCACTCCGTGCTCGGCGAGCGCAACGAGCGGTAACATTCAGGTAACGTGCAGCGGTCTGGAAACAGGCGTGATCAATCATCGCATTCCGCAGGGTGAAAACGTCACGTACCAGCTCTCGGGGAACATCGTGAATCCTCAGGTAGCAGACGGTATGACGAGCGTGGTCCAGACTTCCCTCTCGCCTCTGGGCCAGCCGACGATCACCAATGCCATCCTGTGGTCCGATGGTACGACTGATTTCTCGTGGGTGGATGTGCCGGTGACAAACGTGCAGGGAACGGAGATGAGGAGTAGGTGAGAGGTCAGGGTCGGGTATCAGGGTCAGGATCCGGGATCAGAATTCGATCAACAAGCTTTCATTTGGATCACATGATTCTTTGCTGGGGTAGACCATCTCGATAGCGTCGGATTGAGCAGTTGCTGTCCCTCCGCCTCCCTCCGCCTCACTCCGTCACGTCGGTTGCGACCGACGTGCCACCTCTCTCCCGCCGGGAGAGAGGAAACCTGTAGAAGAACAAAAGGAGCGGTTCTTGCAATCAGCACAGGCCACCTTCTCCCGATTCATCGTAAGCGAGAGAGCGTCGTCTTGAGCTAATGCATCACAGCAAGGCATCCTTCTCCTCGTGGGAGAAGGAAGGGGATGAGGCGGAGGCAGGAAACTTTCTCCAGCTAAAAATCATGTGATCACTCCCTGACCCTCTCCCTGACCCTGACCCCCACCATCTGCTATCCTCGCATCCCCATGCGCCCTCTCGCCTTCACCATCGGACCATCCAGACTCTCGCCGGCGACAGAGCAGGATATCCGTGATGCGCTGGGAAGCGGGATCCTGGAATGGAGTCACCGGGGCAAGGATTTCTGCGATATGAGCACGGCGACGATCATGGAGCTGCGCTCGTTCTTCGGGGTGCCGGAGGAGTATTCGATCTTCTACGTGTCATCCGCGACGGAGGCGATCGAACGCACGATCGTCAATCTCGTCGAACATGAAAGCTGCCACTTCACCGCAGGGCGCTTCGCCGAACTGTTTGCGGAGATCAGTGCATTGAATGGCAGGAAGGCTCTGCAGATCACCGGACCGTGGGGATCGGTGCCGGCATTCGATGGTACGAAGATTCCCCCGTCCGCCGAACTCATCACCATCACCGCCAATGAGACGAGTACGGGCGTACTGTGCCTGAGTGATGACATCCAGCGGATCAGAGCCACGAAGCCGGATGCCATGCTCGCTGTCGACATCACATCCATCGCCGGCATGAAAGTCTTTCCGATCAGCGCTGCCGATGTCTGGCTGCTCTCTGTCCAGAAAGCGTGCGGACTTCCCGCCGGGCTTGGCATCATGATCGTCTCCAGGCGGGCACTGGAGCGCGCAGCGATGATTGCAAAGAAGAAACCAAACGCTGCCGGTTACTTCACGTTCCAGGAAATGGAAAAATTGATGCAGAAGAAAGGTCAAACCATCTGCACGCCGAATGTACTGGATATCTTCCTCCTCGGACGACAGATGAAGCGATGGAATGAGCACGGCGGATGCGTGGCACAGGAAGCGGAGGGTAAGAAGAAAGCAACGCAATTGTACGGAGCCATCGAGCAGCATCCGTCTCTTCAGTGCTTCGTGAAGGATCCTGCACTTCGATCCATCTCCATCGCATGCATCGAGGGAACACCGGAGACCATCGAACATCTCCATGCTGCCGCGAAAGCCAAGAACATGCTTCTTGGGAAAGGCTACGGCAAACTCAAGGAAACGACGATTCGGATAGGACTGTTTCCGGCGATCTCGGAAAACGATCTGACAAAGCTCATCGATGTAATCGCGACGGTGGCATAGCGACGGGAATCGGAGATAGGAGATGGCGGATCAGAAGAAATCATATCCAACCGAACTATCCGCTGCCGTTTCCTGATCCCTGATTACGGATCCCTGATCCCTGATGATCCGGTCATCGGATAGCTGCCTCCCGACCCGGACATTGCTATACTCCCACCATGCACATCGGTCGCAGCCATCATCCCCTCGCGGACACCATCGGCTCTATCATCGGCGGATTCGGGATTTCATTCCTGGTCTTTACAGGTCAAGTGATGATGCAATCTTCGAAAAATTTCCGCGGGCAGCTGCTTGCGGGTGATCCGGCTGCCAACCGTGATCTGCCGACAACGCTCAATGCCATGCGCTCCATTCAGGACGGCTCCAGTCCCATCCTGCAGGCAATGAGCTCGTACGCCTGGTGGGTGGCAGTGCTCATCGGCGCCGCTATTGCATCGGTCATACTGCTCAAATTACTGAGGAGGTATGCGTAGAATGGCTCAGGCATTCACAAGATATCAACGTCGACTTCTGGATATTGAATCACTCTCGAAAGAACTGTGGTACTCTTTCCGGTAACTACCTTCCCCTTCCTCATCTATGGCAGACCAACAGCCTTCCAATTTTGCTGCAAATCTTGTTCTGCAGTTCTTCATCGGCATCATCCTCTGGGTTCTGGGTGGTGCCATCGGAGGAGTGTCTTTACCCATCCTCTTGCCAATATCCTCTCTCCTCTTCCTCTCCTTCTTCTTTGGATTGTTCTACGGATTGTTCCGTCTGGCGGGTGTTCGTGCGGAAGGTCTGGAGGCATTCTACGAATCATTTCCTTTGAACTCCCGATCCCGCCAACAGCAACTCCCACAAACATCGGTTCGTTCATCACAACCTTCCTCCAGTATTCAAAAGAATGCCTCACCACTTCCTCCACCGTTTGACTGGCACAAGCTGTTCTCGTTCCAGTACCTCCGTGTTGCGGGCGTCATCCTCATCATCACATCAATCTTCTCTCTCCTCTTCAATATCCACTGGGAACTGATCCACAAGATCATCGCCTCCGGGGTTGCCGGCATCATCCTGCTAGGTGCGGCAGAGTACTTCCGGACGAAGAAAGGCGGCATCGCGACCTTCTGCTCGATCCTGAGCTTCGCGCTCCTCGAATTCATGATGACGCTCCTTTATCAGTACATGCTGCAGCAAAATATCAGTCCCATGCTGCAGAATCCGGATACGTGGCTCTTTGCAAAAATCGTACTCGGAGTGATCTTCCTATTCACGCTCATCCGGTACAGCGCTGATTGGCAACCGCTTGCCTACTTCCTTGTGCTGGCGGCATCACCACTCACGCTGCAGTACGTCGGCGCCGAGCTGTCAACCGTTGCTGCGATCATCTTCATCGTCGTTTATACAGCTCTGACGCTGGGTACGGCCATCACCCGACAGCGTGAAGAATTACTGATCGTCAATGCGATCGTCAGCAACGTCTTCCTCTACTGGCTCATTACCGATTCTGCGCTCACGATCCGGTGGATCGTTCTAGGGCTTGTCGGCATCGTGCTTCTGGCACAACTCCTCGCGACCATCACCATGTCAGGGAACAATCAGAAGAGTGATCCCGTTCTGCATATCGCCAATATCGTCATCGCTCATGGCTTCGCACTGGCAGGAATGATGTGGCTGAAGCAATTCATTCCACTTCTAGACACCTACATTGGCATCGCATTCCTGATCGCCGCCAACCTCACACTGGTCTCGTACCTGATCGCGCTACAGTGCAAGATCAATGAGAAGATCTCAGATGTCCTGCTCAATACTGCCATCATCGTCGCATCCGTCGGTCTCTTTGTGCAGGTGGAAGGTCCGTGGTCCGCAGTTGTCTTCCTCTCATACTCGTGCGCGGTTCTCTGGTATTCGCTTTACCAGAACAATCTCCGCACGCGCATCTACGGCTTCGTCCTGCTCACGATCTCCCTCGTCAAACTCTACCTGGAGTTCAGTGGGATCTTCGACCAAGTCTACGGAACCCTTGCGATCATGGTCATCGGTCTGCTGCTCGTCGTTCTGTCGTACAAATTCGAGGCAGTGAAAGATGTCATGCTCCACGGAGTGAAGAAGGGGTAGGCATTTTCTTTTCTTTCTCTATGGCTACAATCCCTGTTCGCCAATCAACGAACGCCGCGAAATTACGCCTGAAACGTGAGAAGCAGGCAATCGAAAATGTTGTACGTGCGAGTACAGAACCACGCCTCAAGGGCTCTTTGCGATCTCTGGCAGGGAAAGAATGCTACCAGCGACTGTGATGTGTACCGATAGTGCTAGAGTGGCGATACTGCTTCTTCTGGACGCCCATGCTCTCCGATAGGATTCAGCAACGCAACATTTGGCTGTGGGCGCTCTACGATGCCGCAAACTCACTGGCGTTCGCCGGGCTCTCCGTTTTTTTCGGCGTGTGGTTTATCAGCGAGTATGGCGCCAGTGACGGCTGGATGAGTCTCTCCATGGTCATGACGACCGTGATACTCCTCCTCACACTCCCCGTCCTCGGACGATACTCGGACCGGATCGGCAGGAGGCTGCCGTTCCTTATCATCGCCACACTGATCGGAGGCAGCTCACTGATCATCCTTGGCATTGTCGCAAGTTACGCAACGACACGCAGCATCGGTACGACTTTGCTCATCTTCCTCCTCTACTCGGTCTTTATGCTCTGCTACATGGGTAGCTTGGCGTTCTACGACGGACTGATGCGGGGACTGAGTGCCGGCAGAACTTTGGAAGGACTCTCGTCACTGGGTATGGCCGTCGGACAGATAGGATGGATCGTCGGCTTGCTTCTCGCTTACCCCGTTGCGAACGGGACCATCGGATTCTTCGGTCTGCATGGCAAACCCGGAGCGTTCGCACTGGGAGGAACCGCATTCCTCATCTGTTCGCTCCCCACACTCCTCTTCTTCCGGGAAGAGCGTGTGTCGGAAACAACAATGTCAATGGCCCTGAGCGTGAAAGAGAGCATCCGAGATATCAAAGAACTGCGACACATGTCAGGACCCCTCCCCTTTCTCATTGCGTATGCGCTCTTCGCCGATGCCATCCTGACGCTGGAACTGTTCGCGGTCGTGTACATGAACATCACGGGCGGCCTGCCGGAGAATTTGCAGACGGGTGCATTCCTCGCTGCGATCGTTGCGGGTGTCATCGGATCCGCTCTGGCGCCGCTCTTCGCACGGATCTTCCGCAGCACCCACCGCACCATCGTGGTCTTTCTGGGTGCATGGATGCTCACACTCGTCACACTGGCCATGGCTGCGTCCACCCTGACCTTCATCTGCTGTCTCATCATCGGCGTCTTCTCCGCCGGAGTGCTCTTCGCACTCTGCCGTTCGTTCTTCGCCGCATTGGTACCTGAAGACAGGCAGGCCGAAATGTTTGGCCTCTATGCGGTGTTCGAGAAAACGGCATCCATGATCGGTCCCACTCTCTGGAGCCTGATGGCATTCATTTTCATCTCATTCGGTCCGGACAAGTACCGCTTCTCCGTGCTGTCACTTGCGTTCCTCATCGGCATCAGCTTGTTCCTCCTTAAATACGTACCGGACATCCGAAAACAGCATGGAATGTCCGATCGGGTAAAATCAACCGCACCTTAGTGTGCATCTGTAGGACCCGACGCACTCTTTGCCCTCAGCGCCGCACCGACAGCCGATGCATGCTCCAACGCGCCGCAGACGACTTCCGGCGGCGTGATGCCCGGCAGAAGCCAGTGCTTCAATTCCTGAGTAATTGCTGGGAGATGCGGACTCAGCGCTTTGCCGACACTGCCGCCGAAGACGACGATCGACGGATCGACCAAGTGCATCACGTTCACGACGAACCAGGCGATTTCCTTGAACAAATCCGCATGGAGGAAATCACAGGCGGATCCATCAAGATAATCCTGAGGATTTTTTGCCTGTGTGCAGCGCTTACCGAGTGCCGTGCCCGACAAAAATTGTTCCACTTCTCCACGCTTGTCCGATGTCGCAAACGGCGGCTCGCCGGGCTTGAGCAGCATGTGTCCGACCTCACCGGCAAATCCCCGTGATCCGTAGAAAAGCTCACCGTCGATCACGATGCCACCGCCGACGCCCGTGCCGAGTGTGACACCAAGCACGATCCGCTTGCCTTTGCCGGCTCCGAGTAATGCCTCAGCATACGCAAAGCACCGTGCATCGTTTTCGATCGTCACCGGCAGTCCGATCTTCTGTGAAAGGAATTGAGCCGGATGAGATCCTTCGGCTCCCGGAATATTCGGCATGGTGATGATCCTTCCGCTGATGTGATCGATGAATCCCGGTACACCCAGACCCACTGCGACGGTATGCGGCTCCAGCATGGGCTGAATCAGTGCCAGCAGCCGATCCTGCACATGCGTAAATCCCTGTTCAGCTTCGGTCGGTACGACCATCGATTTCCGCGGTGCCAGTGTGCTCGTCTCGAAGAGCGACAGTGCGATCTTGGTGCCGCCGACATCGACGCCGAGGATGGAAGGGGTAGATGACAAGAATAGTTTGGTGGTTTGGTGGTTTACTGGTTTGGTAGTTTGGTGATTGATTCTGCTGATCGCTGATCGCTGATCGCTGATCGCTTTTCAACATACCTCAACACCGTCTCCACAAACACCGCATGGCTCCAGGTGAGCGGGGCGACAGAGAGCGGCGCACCGGTGATGGGATTCATCTGCTCGGGGAGCATGCCGGCAGCAGAGGCGCGGGCGATCACCCATTCCAGATCCTTGAGCGGACGTTCGAGGTCAGAGAGCGACTTCGCCATGGCGATGCGCCACTGTGTGAACCAGAGTGTGGTGATGATCCACGGATTGCCCGGAATATCTGAAGTCGGCTGGGTCACGGACTGGTAGTAATCGCTGGTGTAGCGGGCGACGCCGCCGATGGGCGAATGCACCGTGAGCATCTTCTCCAGTCGTGCGATGGTGGAGACAACGCGCGGATCATCCGGCGGCAGGATGCCGAAATCCCACACGAGTCCAATGCTTGCATCCGGCGTCGTATCGCGTTCGACGGTGACGCCATGGTCGCGCTTGATCTTCTTCATGAAACACTTTGTCTGCTCATCGTAGAGATGAATGAGGAATGCATCTTTCATCCGGTCAGCAGCTTCGCCGTAGCGTGAGGCGTGACGGAAGTGACCGAGAGCCTCGGACATGCTCGCGGCGGCACGGAGCCCCGCAATCGTTGCAGCGGTCGTGTAGGTGAAGATGCCGCGGTGCTCTTCCCACGGATCGTAGCTCGGGAGCGGCAGACCGGTCTCGGGTTCGGTGAATCGTGTGAGGAAGTCTGCGGCACGCTTCACGAACGACTGGTACAAACTGTGCAGGAACTCGAAGTCCTGTGTTGCCTCGAAGTGCTTCCAGAGTGCGAGGAGCGGCAGCGCCGTCTCATCGCCCTGGACCGGCAGTACCGACTGCCGACCGCGGTACCATGGGTGCCAGGATGATCCTGCAGAGCCATCAGGATTGTACTTATGCAGGAGATATCCTTCCTTGGTCTGTGCCTTCTCGCAGAAGGAAAGGAAACGCCGGACGACCTCGGTCTGCCCTGCACGGGTGAGTGCCATGGAGACGAAGGCGCCGTCGCGCGGCCAGACGTAGGTGTAGGTGTCGCGGTTGAACTGCATGATGTCGCTGTCGTTGGCGGCAACGATGCCACCGTGATTGTCCGCCTGTGTGCGGATGGTGAGGAGGCTCCTCGTAAAAAGATTGCGCACGGGTGCGGGGACCGATTCGCCCGGATCGCGGTGTGCGCCGATCCAGCCGCGCCAGTAGTTGCGCGCTGACTGCTTCACCTGATCCGGCGTCTCTTCCAAAAGGAAATGCTGGAGTCCGTGTACTGCGGATATGTTCTGTCCAGCGCAGATCCAGAGGTAAACCCAGCTGCCGCGTCCGGATGCCAGACAATCGATCTCGACCGTGGAATCGACGGAGCCCTGTTCGATCGGGAACCGACTGAGTATTCCATCTTCCGCATCGCGCCACGTTCCTTCCAGTCCGCGGTAATTGGCTTTGCCGATGGAGAACGATGTGATGCCGCTGTGATCGATGTGCTTCTCGTCCCGGGAGAGAGGATGGAAATCGTCCGGTGCCTCGCTGGTCTGGATGTTCACGGGATCGGACGTGGTGCCGCCGACTAAGAAGTATCTTCGTTGACGGTAGTGGATGACGCTCTTCGTATGCGGCTCGTAGAATGCCGTATCCTTCTGCTTGTCGCCGTAGATGTAGAAGTCGTGATGGAAGAAGCACTGCACCTTGCGCTCGACGCCATCCAGCGTCTGCAGCTTGAATGAGCGGACCAGGATATCCTTCGTCGGATCGACAAAATCCTCGGAGGTTACTTTCAATCCAAGTTTCTCGGATACCATCGACGATGATGTGACGAGCGAGCCGTCCGCGTACCCCGGAACGATCTTCCAAGTACCGTCGTTGATCCAGGAGAAGCCTTTGCCATCCACCAGGAAGCCCACACGGTGGAACTTGCCGTACGTCGTGTGATCTTCCTCACCAACGTAGGGATAGTAGAAATCCCGAAGCTGGAGGAAGTCATCGAACGTGGCGAGCATGGAGCCGTTGCCGAGGACGAGAGAGCGGGGCATGGGAAATTGAAAAATGTAAATTGTAAATTGAAAATTATCGAAGATTTGTTGTTGGTCTCGAAGATCGAACTTTCATTTTCCATTTTCCATTTTCCATTTTCAATTTCTCAACGGACGATCTTTCCAGCATCAACCTTAGATCTTCAACGGCATGGCTATACCTCCGGTATGCCTCATACGGCGATTCGTAGGGACTGAAGTACCGGTGGACATCGCCGTCGTTCCAGTACTTGGTGCACAGGTAGTAGAAGTGATCGGACGTCTGGAGCCTGCGCCAGGTATCCAGCAGTGCCGGATTACCGGACGCCTTCACCTGTGTTTCCAGAGCGTAAATGTTCTTAAGAGCCGCTTCCTGGAGCGGATTTCCTCGCCAGGCGGACAGATCGCGCTCGGTATCGGCCCAGGAATACGGTAGGTGTGCATCGAGCATCGGACTGGATCGACGTCCCGAGGAAGCAATCGTTTCGGATGGCGTGCGGGTGATGATCCCCTGCCGTTTGAGTTCACCGGGCAATGCTGCCAGGAACTGGAAGATGCCGGTGTCTGCCCACTGGTGCTCGCCGAACGTCTCGTAGTCCATGAAGAGATTCGTCGTGAATCCGCGGTTCTCACGGACCCAGGACACAAATGTCTCGGACGTGAGCGGGTACCCGGGCCACGTGCGGTTACTGAACCGGAACGCGATGTCGTCGGATAAGCGGTAATGCTTGAGGAGTATCTTCGTCGTTGCCGTGCTGCGAGGATGGATCTTGTGGCGTGCGATGATGCGCCTGGATGCGGCGGGCAATGTGAACGTCGGCGAACGGTAGAGCGTCGTTGCCTCGCGACCCTTGAGGAGATGATCGGCTCCTTCGGCGAGAATGCCCTTGAACCCAAGCAGCCGCGCGATCTCCGCAATTTCATTGGAGAATACCAATTCCGTATTCCGGAACACCATCGGGCGGTCACCAAATAGTTCCTCAATCGTATCGGCATGTCGCTTCACCTGCTCGCAGAACTCACCGAGTGAGAAGAGCGACGAGAGCGAGTGATAGTACGTCTCTGCCAGAAACTCCACCTGTCCCGTCGCAGCCAATGCCTTGAATGAATCCAGCACATCCTGTCCGTACTCGCGACACTGATCGATGAAGACACCGGAGAGTGAGTACGCGATGCGAAACTCCGGATGATCCTTGAGGAGTGTGAGCATCAGCGCATTCGCGGGCAGGTAACACTTCTCCGCCACCTTGCGGAAGATCGCATGGTTCTTGGTCGCATCGAAGTACCCTGCCGGTCCGATGTCTCCGATATCCGTGATCCTAAGATCATTCAGCCGATATGGCTGATGAACCTGGAAGTAGAAGCAGACGGCCTTAGATGGGTTTCTTTTTGAGGACATTGAGAGAATGAAGAATGAATAATGATGCCTGGAAGTTAAGGTTTATTTGTGCATCGGATTCAAATTGTTAATTGTTAATTGTTAATTGTTAATTGTTAATTCGAATGACATCCCGATACGCCGCCATGATCTTGCCCGCCTGTCGCTCCCACGTCAGATTCTTGAGCACACGCGGCGTCTGCGAATGCATGGCGCGACGGAGCGGCTCTTCTCTGAGCACGGTGAGGATGCAGTCGGCCATCTTGTCCGTATCCCAGAAGTCGACCACGAGAGAATTCTGGATGACTTCCGCTGCACCGGACTGACGGCTCATGACCACCGGCGCTCCATGCGTGATGGCTTCCAGTGCGACCAAACCGAACGGTTCGGAGACGGATGGCATCACGAAGCAATCTGCTTTTTGGTAGAGCTTCCTGGCTTCCGCATTCGTCACACGACCTGCGAAGATGATTTTGTCGGCGAGTCCCATATCGCAGGACTGCGCGATGAGTTGCGGCAGCAGATAGCCTTCACCGGCGACAACGAACCGGACGTCCGACCGATGATCGGCGATCTTGCGCGCGGCGCGGAGGAAGTACGAAACACCCTTCTGGACGGTTAGACGACCGAGGAAGAGCACCAGCGGATGACGCTTGTCATGGCGCTCGACGTGATGATCGATGTGAGGTGCTGCGAATGCGCCATTGTGGAGAACCGTGATCTTGTCCTCGGGAATTCCGTACTCACGCGTCAGCAGATTCTTGGTGTATCCGCTGACGGCCAGCACATGATCGGCAGCCTGCAAACCCTTGAGCTCCTGTGCGAAGATCCAGGCATTCGGATGGAACTCGGTGCGATCCAGCTCCGTCGCGTGGACGTGTGCCACGAGCGGCTTGCCAAGTGCCCGCGCTGCCCGGACACCGGCACCGATGGTCATCCAGTCATGCGAGTGGACGATGTCGGCGGGAACGTTCTTCGTGAGGTCCACCGCAGATGCCGTGAACCGTTCAACTGCTTCACCCAGATCACGTCCGTACAGCTCCGGCGACAGCGGATCGGCATGCTGCTGATCTGCAATACGTGCCGCAAAGGTTTCTGCTGAATCGTAGGGATGCAGTCGCGTCTGAACTGCGATGAGTCCTTCCACACCCAGCGACGCGGTCGACAGAATCGATACACCATCCTCACTTGCAGAATCATGGGGCAGAACAAGTGTGACCGCCGCACCATGGTGCTTGAGCCCACGAACGATGCCCTGACAAGCGACGCCCAATCCTCCACAGTGGACAGGCGGATACTCCCAGCCGAACATGAGCGTGTGCAGTGACATCGGATTTGTTTTTGTGTGCGTCCCTCGCGCGCATGCGCGAAGAATCTTCTTATTTTAGCAGAAAGTTGCGGTTTTCTCAAGAGTCGGCTTGAACGCTTTTACACGACAGCGTATCTTCGCCCCCTTCCGTATTTTGACTATGGACGAAACCGCTGAACGTCAGGCAAGAGTGAGACTCGGAAAGCACTATAGCTGCGATAGTGGTGGGGAACTCACTGGAAAGGTGCCGAGACATTTTCTGGTGCCTCATCTGGAGGAAGCCAATGAACACTGGCAGCTTGCTCACGAGACAAGGCATGTTAAAAGTCAAGCTCAGGCGACCTATTTCGAACTTCAAAAAATTCTTGAAAATAATCCTGATCTTACAAAGGTCGCAGGTCAGACAACTCAATATTGCAACAGACTTGCGCAACTGTGGAGACATCTAGTTGATATTTCAGCGAAAACAAAACAAGACTTACAAACTGTGATAAGAGAAGCGCACTTGAATGATATTGAAGGTCAAGTCCTAGCAAAGCTGATTGATATCATTCATGGACATCTGCTCCTCCTTTCCGGACCGGAGTATCCCGCAGCATGCGCAGATATTCTGATTCCTCCATTCGAAGTAGGCACGGATGTCACAACGCTGATTGATGCGGGAGATGAGACCAAAGCCAACCAATTGGCTAAGGACTGTGGTCAGGGAGAAAATCAAGGCAAACTGTATGGAGGTCACTGCGAATTGGGGCTCAAAGTACTTGCAGCACAGGTGGCCTACGTAGCAACTCCGATGACAATCGGAGGTTTGCTATCCGTTATCTGGGGTACCTCAGAAACTGTGAAATGCCTGGCTATGGGAAACCTAAAAGCAGATGGTGCAAATGCTCTCTTCCAAACGTCTGCAATTACCGAATCTCGCTCAGTGCAATTGTTGGCACAGCAAAGCCATATTATGAATATGCAAAAGGCGCGCACGGCACTGACTCAGAAAATCGAGGAATGGATACATGCTTGTAAAGACGAAGAAATCATGCGTCGTTTCTTTGAGTACTACTGTTTCCCTACTGTACCCCTCACCACTCCCCCAGCACCTTGATCTCCGCAAGAGTTCGCAGTTCTTCCATCACCTTCTGCGTGCGTGGATCGTCGGAGTTTCCCAGGAAATCGAGGTAGAAGACGTAGTGACCGAAGCGCTCGCCGGACGGGCGGCTCTCGATGCGCGTGAGGTTCACGTCGTAAACTTTGAATGGTGTGAGTAGTGCGTGGAGCAATCCCGGACGATCGACGGATGGGCGGAGAACGACCGTCATGCGCGTGTGCTTCAGATCCGGGAAATGATCGGTGGCGGAGACGATGGCGAAGCGTGTGGTATTGCCCTCCCCTTCCGTGTTTTCCGCGATCACGGTGAGCCCGCTCTTCTTCAGTACCTTTGCCGATGAGATGGCGCCGAATGAGGCATCGGCAACCGCCAGTTCCGCCGCCTTGGCAGTGGAACTTACCGGCACGTGTTCGGCGTGGGGAAAATGTGCCTTGAGCCAGCGTCGGCACTGCCGGAGCGCCTGCGGATGACTCGCGATTTTCGTGACTTTTTTCGCATCTTGCGCACCGAATGAATGGACGATGGCAACGTCGTGCGTGCGGATGATCTTCACGTCTTTCGACTCGTACAGAAGATCCAAAATCTCATCGATGGAGCCGTGCAGACTGTTCTCGATCGGCACGATGCCGACATCCTCGGGATGGCTTTCCAGTGAGGCGAAGAGTGCATCGAAGTTCGGGTCGAAGATCACCTTCACCTTGGGAAAAATCTTCTCCGCAGCTTCGTGCGAGAACGTGCCGGCAGGACCGAGGGTGTGGATACGCATAGAGGTGGGTAAACGCAAGTCTCCGTGCCTGCGTTATCGGGAAAGAGAAAGAAGTGTACGGATGCAGGCTTCGCTGTGGGAGCGCGCCTTCTTGAGATGCGGTTCAAAGAACTCTCGGCAGGCGCCGTACCGTCGTTCCGCCGCACTCAGATTTTTCTTCGATGCTACCGCGGAGAAGGTATCAACCGATTTCCTGATCAACTTGAGAATCTTCTTTGTCTCGGGATTCCGGAAAATGATGGGCATGTAGAGTCCGGGGTGATCGTCGAGGAACCGTCCGATGACGTTGAACTCCATCTCGTAGGTCGGCGTGCACATGGACAGCACCTTGGTGAAATCGATCTTGAGGGAGCGCATGACGTCCGCCATGAGTAGACTTTTGAGGTGTGGAATCACCTGGACGATCGCCATGAAGCGGTCATGCTCGGCAGGCGTCATCACGGCTGTCCTGAGCCCCAGACGATGCAATACGTTCATGAGTGACTTCACTGTTTCCTTCGCAGCACGTGCAGGACAGAGAATGATCGTCTCGCCCTTGGGATCCGTCGAGGGACCGAAGAGCGGGTGCATACCGATGACCTCGCCTGCTCCACCGAGCATCGCCTTCACCTCATGCACTTTGAGCGAACTCAGATCCAGCAGGAGCTGATCCTTGCGCTTCGTCTTCTTCATAAATCCTTTCATCATCTTCGCGGCGGATTTGAGCGGCAGTGCGAAGATCACGATGTCGCATTCCCGCAGCAGAGAGCCATTCTGACGACTCGTCGTCGATCCCGTCACACGTACTGAAAAGCCATGCTTCCGGAATAATGATGCAAACTGACCACCTGTCCTGCCTTCACCGCCGATGATGCCGATGGTATGATGAGGGGAGATTTTCATGAGAGAATGGAGCGCAGGATTCTTCCTGCGAAACAAAAGTGACTGATCGCTGATCGCTGATCGCTTTCACGATTCTTGGATCTTCTTCGATTCCGACAGAATGAAATCGAGCATCAAGAGCGCCAGATGCTCCGGCACCTTGGCTTCCCTCGCCTCCTTCTTCCACTTGTCCTTGAGCTGCTGCTCGCGAGCTGGATCCTCTACCCGCATCTTCTGCATGCTCTTGAGCCGTCGGAGGAAATCGACCCCGCGGAACCGTGCACCCAATGCGCGAATCAGGAGTGAATCCGCTTCATCGATGGCTGCGCGGATTTCGGCGATGGTGGCGATATCGGAGGAGGACATGGTGAGAGGAGAAAAAAATGAATGGTTTCCGCAGCCGGGACGCCGCGCCCGGACCGGGGCACGATGCCCCGGCTACGGACATTATTGATGAAATGAACGATAGGATTGATGCAACAAATAACAATCCGCCAATACCAGCGCCACCATTGCTTCCACGACCGGAATCACCCGCGGGACGATGCACGGATCGTGCCGGCCTTCCTTGGCAACCTTGCCAACCGATGAAGGCGGTTTGATGGCAATGGTCAGGAGCAAATCCTCACCGGTCGAAATGCCGCCGAGAATGCCGCCGAAATTCCTCGGATTTTTGACGTATTCACTGCCACACATTTCCGCGACATCGAATCCCGCTCCGTAAGAGAAGCCTGTGACGGCACCGATCGACATAACCGCATCTGCAAGCCGAGATTTCAATTTTCCAAACACAGGATCGCCCAGATTCTTCGGCATGTTCTGTACGACCAATTGAATCAATCCGCCGGTGGAATCCCCTTTCGCTTTCAAGTCCAAGACGAACTTCTCCATCTTCTTGGCAGCGACCGGATCCGCACAACGCATGACGCTCCTTTCAATAATTGAAGATGAGGATGTTTTCGCCTCGATCGGACCAATCTTGATTGTGTGTCCGATGATTTTCACATTCTTCGGCAAGATCTTCCGTGCAACCACACCACCAATCACTCTCGCCAACGTCTCGCGACCGGACGATCTCCCGCCACCGCGGTAATCCCTGATGCCGTACTTGGAATCGTATGCGGCATCGGCATGACCGGGACGAAAGACAGTTTTAAGTGCAGCGTAATCCTGTGACCTCTGCGCCTTGTTCTCGACAATGACGGCAATCGGCATGCCGGTGGTTTTGCCTTCAAATACGCCAGAAAGGATCACCGGGCGATCTTCTTCGCTGCGCGAAGTCGTTACCGCGCTCTGCCCCGGTCGCCGGCGTTTCAATTCAACTTCAAAATCTTTTTCGGATAGCGGGATACCGGCCGGACAACCGTCAATAACCGCACCGAGCGCAGTTCCGTGCGATTCGCCGAAGGTGGTGAGCCGGAGCAGGGAACCGAAGGAGTTACTGGACATGAGACGGAATGGAAAATGGATAATTGAAAATGGAAAATTAATGAATCAACATTTTATGTAGGATTGGGAGCGGAATGCTTTCCGCGGCAATACCGGTGAACAGCTCAAACTGCGCCAGTGCCTGATGAATCAGCATAGGCAACCCATCGTACACGCGAAAACCTTTTGCCGCTGCGCTTGCCATGAACATCGTCTCCTTGCCGTAACGAAGATCAATCGCCACTGATTTCTTTGCATGCTTCGGCAACGGCAATGCAATGTCCTGCGAAACGGCGCAGATCACGACATCGGCAACACACTGTATAACCTTGCTCATCGGCTGAATCGAGACGCCCGATTCTTCCAGCTCCATCGCTGCCTTCTTTGGATCACGGGCAAAGACGGTAATCAAAGCTTTTGGATTGATCCTCCTGATCCCTTCGATCACCGCAGGAACAACACCGCCTGCGCCCAGAATCGCGATTGAACCTGCAGATTTTAGGAATGGATAGCCGCGTTCTACTCCGATGACATCGGTATTCCAGGCCTTCCACTCCCTCATCCCCAACCCCTTCCTCCGATGAGGGAAGGGGCTTTGTTTTACTGTTTGCACTTCCCCTCTCCCATCAGAAGAGGGGCTAGGGGTGAGGGAAGGCAAAAGGGAATAGATCAGCGTGTTGGCGGAGCCAAGCGATTTGGCAATTGAATCCTTCATGTTCGCGTAACGAAATGCATCATGCTTGAACGGTGCCGTGACAGACAGACCGGCAATGCCCAATTTTTCAAGAATCTTCATCGTTCCCTTGAAGTCATCCGTCGGGAAGCAGGAGTAGATGCCATCAACGCCATGCTGCTGAAAGAGGAGATTATGGATCAGTGGACTCAGACTATGCGTAACCTGATCCCCACCGATAATGCCAAAAATTCTGACATTCGATGTCGATTCCATCGCAGGAAGAATCCTGCCCTGCTGGTTCAATATTTTGTAAAACGATAATGGCAACTGCCCCGGCGCCGCGGCATCTGTTCCATCTAGAAATGTGTAGGTCAACGCATTCCGCATCGGTGAGGTGATTCTGGAATAGTGCGCCTTGTCGCCCATGCCGAGAATGATCTGTTTTGTAGAGCCGCAAAATTTTGCGGTTCTACAGAATGAATTCATCCAATCTTGTAAATCTCGATGGATCAGCAAATCTTCGTACCCGGTAATCTTCGTGGCGATTTTGATGGCCCATGGTTTACTACCGGGACACGATGTCCCGGCTGCGGAAAATACTGATTGACCCGAAGAATTTTTGCTTCCGTAGCTGGGGCATCGTGCCCCAGTTGCTGTGCATATTTTTTGTACAATTTTCATTAGATCTGCAAGCGACGGAGTCCGATCGTAATTGTGATAACTGATGATCAATTTTTTCTTCTCCGCGCCCGGGAACGGGCGCTCCCCAGCAAAAGATTTTAACTCTAATTTTTCTGAAATGGAGCACCCCTTCCGGGGTGCGGTGTCAGCAATTTCTGCAGTATCCAAATCCACATACTCCGGCTTCAGCCGATCAATCAGATCCATCCCCTTACCTCTGGGAGAAACAATTAGCGGTAATGGAGATTTGAATGCCTTCACTGTCGGCGTCAGATCACCGCGGATTTCCAGAATATCGGCACCGGCTTTCTTCGCCTTCAGTGCGAATGCTTTGGGATTGTTTCCAGCCGATGCGGGAAGGGTAACGACGAACATAGAAATTATGAATTTCGAGATGAATCCTTCTCTGTTGTGCCGCGGGTAGGAAACCCGCTCCCCTGATTGAGTATGGAGGAATCTCCTTGATTGGAACTTAATTTTTTAGCATTTGGGAGCAGGATTCCTTCCTGCGGAGAAGCAAGTTTCTTCAATTCAGAAATTGCCAATGTAGTTTGCCCCGAAAACCTGACCTTGGGTCCAACGATGATCGATGCAACTTCTCTGTAATGCGGCGCCCTCTCCCGCTGGAACTTCGCGACTTCTTGCTCCAACGGCAAATCGGTAAGCGGCGGTCGCTTCCCGCTCCTAAGCCTCTTCACCAATTCACGATCATCCGCCTGCAGCCAGACGACAATCGCTCGATCCTTGAGTAACGCGCGGGTCTTCGCCGATTCCGTCGCGCCACCACCGAGCGAGAGCACGATGCCGGGCTTCAGTGCTTCAGCAATGATCGATTCCTCTGCGGATCGGAATGGAACCCAGCCCTTGTTCTTCACAAATTCCTTGATGTTGCCATGCTTCTCCTCGAAGAGGTGATCACTGTCCAAGTGCTTGAGCTTGAGCTTGGATGCGAGTCTGCGTCCGAGGTTGCTCTTGCCTACTCCACGCATACCGACGATGACGATCGGACGGGGGGATTTTAGAATCAGATCAAGATCACTGAAGAATCCTGGGTAGCTCTTTGCGACACATTCAGGATCGGAAATGGATACATTGCCGAGCAGGAGTCCAAGCGCTGCGAAGCAGATGACCATGCGATGATCGGCGTGGGGATCGAGGATGAGTGTCGCTGGTCGCTGGTCGCTGGTCGCTGGTCGTCTGCCATTGATAACGAGACCATCGGAATGCTCCTCGATTGAAATTCCAAGTTTTCGGAAATTCTCAACTGTCACAGCCAACCGATCACATTCCTTGACGCGCAAATTCTTGGCTCCGGTAATGGTTGTTCTCCCCTTGCGAAACGCTGCGAGTACCGAAAGATTCATCACCTGATCCGGAATCTGCGTTGCATCGATCGTAACATCACCGGAGCCCTTCAGCTTGCGAATCGCATCGACAATGTTTCGATCGGATTGCGCGGATGAATAATCTAAATTCGAACAATGAATCCTGCTACCGGTCAGAGCATTGAGCACCAGCCAAACACCCGCGGCACTCCAGTCTCCTTCGATGGAATAGCCTGAGGGATGAGGTTGGTAAGCAATTGTACCGCGGGTAGGAAACCCGCTCCCCTGATTATTAATAGTATTATTTTTTTGACTGGGGGACAGGATTCCTTCCTGCGGATATACAGATCCAACAATGAACTTCGATCCCTCCTGCTCAATCTTCACCCCAAAATCCGCCATGACCTTCCTGGTCAGATCAACATAACCCGATGATGCCAACTCTCCATCCAGCTCTATTTCCAGCCCTTCCTTGAGGATCGGAGCAACCAATAGCAATGATGTCAGGAACTGACTCGAAATCGATGCCTTCAGCTTCACATGACCGCCGCGCAATGTTCCGCCTTTGATACGGATCGGCGGACAGCCGTTCGTGTCTTCGATCTCTGCACCCAGCGAGCGCAGTGCGCTGACTAAATCTTTGATCGGACGCTTCTGCATGTGCTCATTGCCGGTCACGATCCAGTTGCCGGGGATCAGACAGGCGAGAGACGTCAAAAACCTAAGCGTCGTTCCTGCATTGTGGCAGTCAAGCTCCCTCACCCCTAACCCCTCTCCCGATGGGAGAGGGGAACTCCCCTTCCCCCCTCGGGGGAAGGGGTCGGGGGATGAGGGAAATAAG
>CAINWJ010000021.1 GCA_903854455.1 Candidatus Peribacteria bacterium
ACATCGAGCGGCTGCTCGTCTCATGCCAGGCGATTGATCTGAAGCATGCAATCTCTGCCGATCAGCTCTCACAGTGGATCCATGATCTCGTTGGCAAGACCGACGCGGATGCGTTCAATCTGAAGTTGCTGCTGATCGGCGCACCGGATCCGAAGAATGCAGCGCTCTCGATCATTCCTCTCGCACCCAAGTTTCCAGACAAGAAGCTCTATTCCAAGGGGGCAAGTATCATCACCGTGAAGTACGAGCGACAGTTCCCGCAGGCGAAGACGCTCAACATGCTCGGGAGCTACTTGGCGTTTAGGAAAGCGAAAGAAGCCGGTTGTGAGGATGCACTCCTCATCAATCGCGACGGATGCATCACCGAAGGTACCCGGACCAACTTCCTGGCATTCCGCGGTCAGACGATCATCTCGCCTCCACTTGAAGATATTCTTCTCGGCGTCACGCTCAAGCACGTCATGACTGTCGCGAGCGATGCAGGATTCAAAATTATTCATGAACCGATTCCGCTCTCCGGTCTGCCATCGATTGATGGCGCATGCATCACCAGTACGTCATCGAAGATCATGCCGCTCTCGATCATTGATGGCGTCAGCATTCCCATCCCCGAGACATTGAAAAATCTCATGAAGCAATTCGACGTTTTTCTGCAGAAGCAGGAATCCCGACCCCGACCCTGATCCCCGATCCTGACCCTACTTCACCGGTGCTGCCGGCTGACTCTTGATCGTCCGGGCATCGTCCGCCATTTTCTTGGCGATGGCCTGCATCTGGTTGGCGATGGGTGCCAGCGCGGGAGCGAATTCCTTGGCTTTAGCTGCAAGACCGTACGCTTCTTTTGCTGAAGCAATGGCACCATCGTAGTTCCCCGCCGTGCCCGCCTTGTATCCCATGACCAGCGACTGGAAACCTTCGGAAACCTTCACGGCACCTTTCACGAGCGGCTCCGTCGGACGTGAAGCGAGGGCGCCGCGGGTGGCGAGGACGGATCTGGCTGCCGCCCACTCTGCCTGCGACATGTCCTTGGCATTGAGGAGCTGCAAAACGTTGCCGATGTCGGTCTCAGCCTGCGAGAGTAGGGCCTGGGTCCGGCGACCCTCGGTGTACATATCCAGACGATAGTAGAGGAGCGCCATCTGTCCACGGGTGATTTCCTGAGAGACTCCGATTGATCCATCCTGACCGACGGCAGTTACGGAGGACGCGAGTGCGAAGCGCATGACCGGGTAGAACCAGTCTGTTGAATTCTGTGCGTCTTGGGCGAGCGGTTTCTGCAAATCGGAGAAGGAACCCATGTAATTGAGCTTCTTGCTGACGAAGAGCATCTTCAAAAATGCGGCTTTGGAAACCGCTCCGTTCGGGTTGAACGTTGCCGCACTATCGACGATGCCGAGTGCCCTGGCAGCTTCGACGTAGGGAACGAACCATTGTCCTGCAGGAACATCAGTGAAGGTACTGCTCGTGATCTTCTGAAGCTGGTCAGGTGCGACCAGAGGCACAACCAGGATCTTCGCAACCTGCGCGCGCGTCAGTTTGTCATTGGGCTTGAAAGTACCTCCAGCCTGGATGATCCCCTTGGCTGCGAGGTACTCCGCTGCGGCGAGGATCGGGCTGTCTTTGGGGATGTCGGTAAATGTCGCTGAACCGGTCTGCGCGAAAGCGCTAAGAGGGGACAAGCTCACCACGATACATGAGACCGTGAGAGCAGCAAGACGGGTGGGCATCGTTGTCTTCATGGAACGGGGAGAAAGAAACATGGAGATGCTACCGCCGATAGGACGGGGGGGCAACGAGAATATGCATGCATCTGCGGACTTCAACCACACCCATAACGACCGGATTAAGTGAGTTTATAACATAATATTGTTTTTATTGTAAATATATGTTATTATAATAAAAATCATCCTCATCAATATCAATACATATTCCCGATGAAACATCTCCTCGTCATCATCTGCAAGCGACTTACCCTAGCCATTGTCTTGGCGGGATGCATGATGCCTGTTGCACAATCCGCTACCAGCCCTTCCTACCAATTGACGGGAAGCCCCATCGATCAAGCGACACCAGATGGAATCGTGTCACAGCACTACCAGATGCGCGTGAATGATGTGACATGGCGCAAGCTGCCTGCAGTCAGTGCCAATTACAAGATCGTGCCACTCGGTGGCTTCAGTTCATCCAGTAGCAGTGCCAGTAGCGTCAGCAGTAGTGAAAATGCCTCATCGCAAGGAACGGTAACGTCGCCCGCAACCAATCGTCGCCCACGGCCCGCGGATGAATCGGCTTCGAGCGCACCAACGCACGGAGCGGCATCATCCAGCAGTGCACCATCGACGCAATCTTCATCTTCTGTGTCATCTGCAGCATCGTCTGTTGCATCCTTTGTATCTTCGGAGGGAGCCATCCCGACAGGTCCCGTTACTGCAGAGCCTGGAGCACCGATCATCCATACCTTCTTTGATGCCATCGAGACGATACCTATCTGTACGCCGGTACAGATCGTTACAACAGTGCAGACCGGGATCTCTCTGGCGTTCTGGATTCTCTTCCTCCTTATTATTGTCTGTACATGTGCCGTCTTCCACATGCTCAAGAGGAAGAAGATTCGTTACAAGAAGAACAAGAGCATGTTCGTGACTCTGGCAATCATTCTCATGCTTGCCATCATCGGGCTCTTCCTGTCGTTCGATCCTGAACGGGCACATGCCACCGGGACCGCTCCTCAGGCGATGGTTTACAACGGTCAGTTGCTTGATAGCGTCAATCAACCCATCACGGCGTCGCAGAACATTCGCTTCAGTTTCTGGAAGAGTACCGATGCCGTGATTGGTGATGTTACCGGAACAGGATCGATCAATACCGGTGCCCCTTCTTATGGAGATTGGCAGGAAGTGCATACGATCACACCGGATAGCCAGGGATACTTCTCCGTAGAATTGGGAACGATCACGCCGATTCCGGACATGTCTACACTTCCACCTGCGACACTCCTGAGTCTCTTTCTCCAGGTGGAAGTGAAAGTAGCAACGACACCGAATACGTCGTATGAACTTCTCGATATCGATCCGACCAATGACACCATGGATCGGTCGAGTGTGCTCTCGGTACCATTTGCACTCAATGCCGATCGTGTGGATCAGCGACATGTCGGTACGGGGAGTGGGGAGATCGCAGTGTTGGGGAGCGGAGGAATATTGCCGATCAGTATGATTCCCGGAGGAACGAACGGAAATACCTTCGGCATCGATGCAGACGGTAATAGTGCAGGGGACTTGATGCTCCAGTTCGGATCGGTTCTGAATAAAACACTCTCCTATTCGATTAGCGATCATACTTTCCGCTTTAACGACAATGTGGATATTCAGGGAAACCTGACTGTCACGGGACTCATTAATGGCATGGATCTCAATAATATCCTCGGATCAGCCGATGCTCTGCGCGTCTCCTCTGGGGGAGGGCTCAACGTGAACGTGTTCGGGGGCAGCTACCGTCTCAATGGCACAATAGTCAATTACTCGGGGGGATCGGCTGCTGTTGCTCCCAGTGCCAACCAGGTCATCTTCTTCGGTTCCGGTGGACTGACGGTCAGCCAGGCGGGATTCCCGATCGGATCCAGCTACATCCCGCTCGCGGAAGTCCTGACATCAGCCGGATCAGTTGTCACGGTCACCGACAGACGTGTGCTACAGAGTGACGATCGTCAGCATAACGTGCTTGAGACCTTCACGCCGGCATATGAGAAGGCTTCCTATGAAGGTGATGGCAGTGACAACGTCGGTCAGCTCTCCGTTGGCAATGACAGTGCAACCCTCAAGAACTTCTACCGGTGGACATCCACGCGCACCACTCTCCAGGACTATGACATCATTCTACGCATTCCTATTTCTCCAGAGTTTGTACGCTGGTCACAGGGAAATGGAAATCATCCGCTGACGCTCCAGTATCATTCGACATCGGATAGCACTGCCGATAATGCCCTCGCCATTCAAGTCTTCGATACAGCCGGAGCCCCCGTGACCTTGTCCGGAGCCACCACCGGTCTGGCATCCACGACCTGGCGTACGACGATCGTCGATTTCCAGGGAACTCCCACGTGGACAGCTGGAGAAGAGATGGTTGTACGGTTCAAAGTTTCAGCAAAACAGGCTGCCGAAATGCATCTTGGCACGTTAAAGCTCTCGTCTGTAGATATGAATCATTAAGCAATTCATGGAGGTAGCATCCTTCCTATATAGAGAGGTGGAGGATGTTTTCTCCGAAGTATCTTGAATAAAAGGTTAGCCAGAAAACTAAAAATTTTAAAAAATATTCCTGTGTTGTGTCAATATAACTTCACAGCAGGGCTGATTGAGTTGTGGTATAGTAATGCGATACCAAAAAAATATGAACACCCTTTCTGCCTTCCGTCGGACTTCCCTTGCATTTGCTGGGGTGGTGACAGCACTCGTCATCGGGTGCATTGCTATTGTTCCGACTGTACATGCCGCATCCGTTTCCTCCTGGAACCCGACACTGCTCGTGAATACTGAATCATTCCAAATGATTGATAGAGGTGACGGGACAACGGACATCGAGCTCCGCTTCGGTGCGACGACTCAGACCATCAAGTTCCTGACAACGAACAAGTTTCAGTTCTCACATGGCATCAGCGTGCTTGGAACCATTTCCGGTTCCTCACTCAACGTGGACCGCAATGCCACGATCGGTGGAAGTTTGACCGTGACGGGTGCCGTGCTCTCGCTTTCCAATATCACAGCGAAAGGCATCCTGTCGGGAAACTCGTTGGCAGTTTCCGCCAATGCCACTGTTTCCGGCTCTCTCCTTGTGAAAAACAACATCGCTGCCAAGGGTACGGTTTCAGGAGCGACTGTCACTGGATTTGGTCTCGGTTCATGTAATGCTGCTGGGCAGAAACTAATCTACAACAGCGCGACGCAGAAATTTGAATGCGGCACAGACCTAGATACCTCGTGGTCCAACACAGGATCATTGATGACAGGATTCGACGCCAGGTACGTGAAGAAGGCGGGCGATACCATGACAGGTACACTCACCATCAATCTGACCAGCGGATACATGGGACTGAAGGTCATGCAGATGCTCTCAGGATCCATCATCCACGCAGAGAAGACGCTGACATCATCTGGAACGATCCTCTCAACGGGCAATATCACAACCAGAGGAATATTGTCTGGAGCATTTCTCCGTGTCAGCGGACCTGCGGATGTTCATGGTCCCATGGCAGTGAGTGGGGCCATCCGAACAGATGGCGATCTTACAATTAATGATGATGCGGGGGCAGTGGACGCCATCCTTACCTTCGGAAACGCTTCCGGTAACCAGACACTGAAATTCCTGAATACTCTACAGAAATTCCAGTTCAGCAAACCGCTCAGCGTGCTTGGAACCATTTCCGGTTCCTCGCTCAACATTGATCGCAATGCGACAGTCGGCGGCACATTGTCCGTCACGGGTGCCATCCTCTCCAAGTCCAATATCACGGCGAAGGGATATCTCTCCGGCTCAACTCTCACGGTCGATGGAAACGTTACGCTCCACGGTCAGACATATAATTTCCCGACAACCCAGACTAGTAACGGATTCTTGAAGACAGATGGCGCCGGCAACCTGACATGGTCCGCAACTGCCAGTATCGGTAACAGCAGCGGCTTCATCATCTCCTTGCACCCGGAGTACACGAATGCCATCTACTTCTCCTCCGGTTCGACGTTCATCGGACAGCTGACGGCCTCCGGCGGCGTCGCTGGAGTCAATGAGAACTTCTACCACTGGACCAGCAGCAAGGCTGCCATCAATGACTACTGGATCGCGGTTCGTGTGCGCGTCCCGGACAACTTCAGCTCCTGGGATCCGGTCAAGCCGATCGAATTCCGCTACCGCACTGCTGACGGCACAGCCGGCAACAACCACGTCACCGTTCGCATGAAGGACACGGCCAATGCTGTCGTCGCTCTCTCCGGCAACGAAGGGCTTGCCAGTGCGACGTTCGCCACCGCAAACATCGGTATCACGGGCGGCACCTGGACACCCAAGGGATACTTCACGGTCTACGTGAAGATGGCAGCACTCACTGCGAAGTACGCAGAGGCAGGATTCCTGAACCTAAACTTCGAGTCGACAATGCCGTAATAGAGGAACCAGAAGAGTGAAAGGAACCAGATGAACCAGAGGATTACAGATGTCGTTCTTCCTTTGCTTCCTCTGGTTCTTCTGTTTCCTCTGGTTCTTCCCCGCTTGCGCCGCAGCGTAAGTTGCTCTTCAATGCGCGCATATGAAGTTCTCCACCTCCACCCAGAACCTCCTCGCAGGACTCCAGCTCGTCAGCCGTGCCATCGGCACCGAGCAGGTGCTCCCCGTCCTCCAGAACATCCTCATTCATGCAGAAGGCAAGCGCTGCACGCTCAGTGCCACGAATCTGGAACTCTCCATCGTGACGAGCTTCGAGGTACAGATCGAGAATGAGGGATCCATCACGGTCCCCGCCAAAGCGATCCTCAACTTCATGCAGTACAACCAGGACGGTGATGTGCTGCTAGAAACCAGCGAAGGGACACAGCTCAAGCTCCACTCCAAGCATGCCAAGGCGACGATCGCCGGCGAAGCTGCCAGCGGATTCCCGACGATCGCCGGCATCCAGCGCGAATCATCGCTGACACTCGGTATTCCATCATTGCTGAAAGGTTTGAGCCTCGTCACATTCGCCTGTGCCAAGACGACGTCCCGCCCGGTCATTTCCGGTGTCTTCACGAGGCTCGATCACGGCGCACTGGTCCTTGTCGGAACCGACAGTTACCGCCTCTCGGAATACAAGATGGATCCTTCGGCATCATCCGGTGAAGTATCGTGCATCATCCCGGCACGATTCCTGGAAGAGTTGAAAGGGGTGATCGCCTTGGAGCGCGGTCGTGCTGCGGAAGCCGAAGGAGCGAACGAGAAAGGCAAAGATGAGAAGAAAGAACACAAGGGAAAATCCGGGCTGGAAACCGTCGAGATGTTCTTGAGTTCCCAGCAGATCGAGGTGCATGTCGGACCGACCCGCCTCATTAGTCGCCTGATCGACGGGAAGTTCCCGGACTACGCACAGGTTCTGCCGAAGGAGAAGACGTCGACTGTGACCGTCTCTACCAAAGAACTCCTGAGTGCCGTGAAGCGCATGCATTACTTCGCGAAAGAACTCAATAACAACATCACGTTCTCCTTCACGAAGTCCGGGCTCCACCTCACCACCAAGCAGACGCAGATCGGCCGTGATGAATCGACCATTGCCTCCGAGCTCACGGGCAAGGAGACGAAGATCGCCATCTCGTCGACTTACTTGATCGACTTCCTCGGTCGCATCGATGCACCGAACGTTGGCATCGAACTATCGGACAAGATGCACCCCGCCGTCTTCCGTGTACCGGAGGCGGACCGCTACCTGCACCTCATCATGCCGTTGCGCATGTCGGAGGAATGAGGTAGAGTAGAGCCAATCAATCACTCGGAAATCCCCGCTTCCTTCGTCTAAAAGGAACGGTGGCGTTTCGGCGGTTACCGGACATTTGCAGCGCCAACACTTCTTCTTCGGAATGTTACCATCCATTTGCATTGGGGATTCTACGCACCGGGAGCTGGATCAGCTCCTCGGAAAGCGTCATGCCCTGACGATTTCTGGATTAGCCAATGAAACGGCGAAAGCGATGATCGTGAGCCATCTCCTGACGCTGCGTCCCAAGCCCGCGGTGATTGTCACGGAAGATCTGGAACGATGTGAAGGACTGCTGCACTGGCTCTCATTTTTTGGACAGGAGGCATTCCACGTACAGTTCGGCGAGGAGCCGACGTCCGATGATGTATCCGGCGTCGTGCGGATGATGCATGGGAACGGGGTGGCGGTGATGGAACGGGCGACGTGGGAACAGGAATTGCCATCCTTCGCAGAATTGAATGACCGCGCCGTGGAGCTGATCGTGGGCAGGGAGACCGATTTCACCGATCTGTTCTCGCGACTGATCGATGCCGGGTACGAACACACCGATGATCAAGAGTTGTCCCCCGGTGAATACCGGCGGCTTGGGGACGTGTTGGACATCTTCCCCGTCGGAGAACTGGTTCCCGTGCAGGTTCGCTTCGCATTCGGATCGGTGGAAGAGATTCGTCCGGTGAGCGGACCGGCATCATCCAAAGGATCGAAGAAACTGACGATCTATCCTCTCTCCTGGGAGAAAACCGTTCCTTTGTCCAAGCAGTTTCCGGAGGCGTCACTCCTGATCACCGACGAGCAGGAAGATATGGTGTTCCCCGCGAAAGCTGATCGGATGGAGATGACGAGTTTCCCGGAGAGCGATGAGGGGCATGTGCATCTGCGCTATCTGTCCGTTCTGAAGTTCTACACACTGCAGGATTTCCTCAATGACGTCCGTGACAAGCTCTCGCAGCAGTGGACCATCGTGATCGTCTCCAAGCGTGCGGATGAACTGCGATCGGTTCTCAAGGAAGAGCTAATCCCGTCGCTCGATGCTCCGGAGCGAAAGCCGGGGAGCATCACCATCGTCGAAGCGGATGACGACGCTCTCCTGCCGCATTCACTCCAGAACCCGGATCTGCAGTGTGCGCTGATCACCGATCGTGAAATCTTTTCGCTCAAGCGCGAAGCCAAGCAGCGATCAGTCCAGCGGCTCGCACTCGACTTCATCACCTCACTGCAGGCAGGCGACTTCGTCGTGCATATGGAGCACGGCATCGGGCGATTCGAAGGCATGACGGTGAAGGAAGTCGATCAGGTGGAGCGTGAGTACCTGGAGATCACCTACGCCGAGAACGACAAACTCTTCGTTCCGGTGGATCAGGCGGACAAGCTGAGTAAGTTCGTCCATGAGGAAGGTCATGAGCCGGTGCTGACGAGGCTTGGGTCCGTGGAGTGGAAGAAGGTCACGAAGAAAGTGACGGAGGAGACCCAGCAGATTGCCAAGGAATTGCTTGAAATCTACGCCAAGCGCGCCAAAGCCAAAGGCATCGCCGCACCGGAAGATACGGAGACCCAGCGACAGTTCGACGATGCATTCCAGTACACGGAGACGCCGGGGCAGATGAAGGCCATCGAGGACATCAAGCGCGACATGGAGAGCGGTCATCCCATGGATCGCCTGATCTGTGGCGACGTGGGATTTGGCAAGACCGAAGTTGCCATGCGCGCGGCATTCAAAGCCGTGCAAGGTGGTCGCCAGGTTGCGCTGCTCTCTCCCATCACGATTCTCGCGGATCAGCACTACCACAGCCTGCAGAAGCGTATGGAGGGGTTCAATGTTCGCACGGAAATGCTCTCGCGCTTCCGCTCGCAATCCGAGATCAAAGAAACGCTCGAGCGAATCAAAGAAGGCAAGGTGGACATCGCCGTCGGCACGCACCGGCTCCTCCAGGATGATGTGGAATTCAAGAATCTCGGTCTCGTCATCATCGACGAGGAGCAGCGCTTCGGCGTGAAGCAGAAGGAGCGACTGAAGCAACTCAGATCATCCGTGGACATTCTGACACTCACCGCAACGCCCATTCCGCGGACATTGAACCTCGGCTTACACAAGCTCCGCGACATCACGACGATCACGACACCGCCGCCCGGTCGTCTGCCCATCATCACCGAAGTGCGGAAGTATTCGGATGCACTGGTGCGCGAAGGCATCCTCAAGGAAGTCAATCGCGGCGGGCAGGTCTACGTTCTGCATAACCGCGTCGAAACAATCGATGCATTCGCGATGAAACTGCGCGCGCTGGTGCCACAGGCAAGTTTCGTGGTTACCCACGGTCAGCTGAAGCCGGAACTGCTGGAGGAACGAATCCTGGCGTTCAAGGAAGGCAAGTTCAACGTTCTCGTGAGCTCCACGATCATCGAGAACGGGATCGACCTGCCCAGAGCCAATACGCTCATCGTGAACGAAGCGGAAAAATTTGGTTTATCCCAGCTCTACCAGCTCCGCGGTCGCGTCGGTCGCGGCACGGTGCAGGCGTACTCGTACTTCCTCTACCACTCGCAGCGGCTCAAGGATGATGCCAAGAAACGCCTTCGTGCGATTGTCGAGGCAAGTGAGCTTGGAAGTGGCTTCCAGATAGCCATGCGTGACCTGGAGATCCGTGGTGCGGGTGAAATCCTCGGGGCAAGTCAGTCCGGGAACATGACGACCGTCGGCGTCAGCCATTACTTACGATTACTCAAGAACGCCGTCGATGAACTGCGCTCTGGCGCGACACACGAGGAGGAAGATGTCTCCGGCACCGTCGAGATCATCCTGCCATTCGAGGCACTCCTGCCCGCTCACTACATCACGGACGAGATCGAGAAGATCGGCGCGTACCAGAAGCTTGCCGGTAGCGAGGATGAGGCGATGCTCAAAGAATTCGTCGATGATCTGAAGGATGAGTACGGTCCGCTCCCCAAGCAGGCGGAGAACCTGGTTTCGATCCTGAGGCTGCGCATGGCGTGTCGCCGCAGCGGCGTCCAGAGAATCAAGATGGAGACGATCCTCGGCTCCAAGCGCGAGCTCGTGGTAACCCTCTCACCGAAAGTCAGTGCGGCTGAGATCATGCAGCTGCTGCAGAACCACCGCTCCTGGCGCGTGAGCGGCTCGACGCTGCGTTTGGCAGAAGAGGACATCGAAAATGCTGGTGGCAAAGAGTGGTTGCCGGAATTGACGAAGCAGATCGGGTTGCTGCAGAAGAAGGAAGGGAAGAAATAAAACGAGGATGACAATGTCGAACTCCGCGCCCGGGAACGGGCGCTCCATTATTTCATTGATGGGGAGCAGCCGTTCCGGCTGCGGCGACATGCTATTCTGCTCCCGCCATGCTTGGTCCCATCCTCACCATCCTCGGCCTCTGCCTCTTCGAAACCGTCACGAGTGTGGACAATGCCGTGATCAATGCGGAGGTGCTCTCGACGATGCAGCCGAAAGCGAGGCGATGGTTCCTGCTCTGGGGAATCCTGATCGCGGTCTTCATCGTCCGTGGCGGGCTGCCGTGGATGATCGTCTGGATGGCGACACCCGGTCTCGGACCTATCGGCGCGCTCACCGCAACATTTTCGAGCGATCCGAGCGTGATCGATGCCATTCATCAATCAGCTCCACTCCTGCTCACCGGTGGCGGCACATTCCTCGTGTTTCTCTTTTTCCACTGGCTCTTCCTGGAGCCCAAGCACTTTGGTCTGATTGGCGAGCAATTCTTTGCAAGGCAAGGAGCATGGTTCTTCGCCGTCGTTTCGATCATTCTCGCCGTCATCGTCTGGTACGCGCTTAAACTCAATCCCATGATGGCCTTCGGCGCGGTCGTCGGCTCCACGGCGTTCTTCATCACGCACGGGTTCAAGGAGAACGCGGAGCAGGCGGAGAAATCACTCCTGAAAGCAGGGATGTCAGATGTCGCCAAGATCTTCTACCTGGAAGTCATCGATACGACGTTCTCCATCGATTCTGTTCTGGGCGCCTTCGCTTTTACTCTCTCAGTTCCGTTAATCCTACTCGGCAGCGGCCTCGGTGCCGTCGTCGTCCGGCAACTCACGGTTGGAAATATTGACCGGATCAAGTCGTATGCGTACCTCAAAAATGGCGCAATGTATTCGATTCTGATCCTCGGCATGATCATGCTCCTGGATGCCTTCGGCTTCGAGATTCCGGCGTGGGTTTCGCCGGTGACGACGTTTGTGGTAATCGGGTGGTTTTGGTGGAAGTCGGTACGTCAACTGTCTGAACCATGATTTATAGGATTAAAGGATTACCTTGATAATGAATCCGGGGCGTCGGAGGGAATCAGGTTAATCCTGTAATCATGCGAATCAAGGTCGGACAATGAGCCTCTCTTTCTCCTCCTTCTTCCATTTCTTCACCTCCGCTTCCCGCCGCCGTGCCGCAGGTAACGTGCGGAATTTTTCGCTGTAGACGAAACGAACCGGCAGCCTCGACCGCGTGTACTTGGCGCCTTTGCCTTCATTGTGCCTGGCTTCACGCTCCTTCAAATTCTTCGCCGTACCGGCGTAGAGCGAGCCATCCGAACACCGGGCGAGGTAGAAGAAATGGAATGCAGGAAGCGACAAGCGGATCGCGGGGAATAATCGAATGGTGGTCCTGGCGGGAATCGAACCTGCATCTACCCCTTAGGAGAGGGTCGTTCTATCCATTGAACTACAGGACCAACGAAGTGAAAAATGCGGAAAGTAGAATGTAAAATTTTCGCTGAAACAAGGGAAAATTCATTCTACATTGTACATTCTACATTATACATTCACTTCAACACTATCCTGCTTCATCTGTTAACGACAATGTGATCTATCCGAGAACTACCACCTGCCTATTATCCTGCGGCAATGCGCCGTGCTTCACCGTGAACTTGTCGACGGTCTGGACCGATGCCAGCCCGCACGCTTTCGCAACACCTGCCAGATCCCCACCCTTTACCGAGGAGAGGATGATGACGCGGGGGTCGACGGCTTCCACGAGTGCCTGCACTTTCTTGGCATCGTCGGCAGCAACGACGAGGACATCGACGTCGCCAACTTTCTCCAGATCGGTATCCGTCCATGCCAGTACCGGCGTGTCGACGAACATCACCTTCACGCCCTCCATGTTGCAGGAGTACGAGACCTGTCTGCCCAAATCCTGCCCGACGGCGCGGATGGAGATCCCGGCAAAATCGTACTCACCCGGCCAGCTGACCACCTGCTTACTCTTCATCTCCTCCTCCGGATGACTGAGCAGCGCCCAGCCCTCCTTGGGAGCTTCAGCGGGGAAAACATCGAAGGTTACGGATTCGATTTCCACGGTGCACGCGGCACCTTTCTTGGGGGTGAAGGTAAGCATGGATGAAGTATAGGGGAATAGGGGGATAACATGAAAGTATGCAGTATGCAGTATTGAGTATCCAGTATCTGAACAATTGTCCCAAACATACTCCATACCGAATACTTAATACTGAATACTTATCCATCAACCCTCCTTTTCTCGGCTTCTACGACTACTCTTCTTCTCGAATAATATCCGCTCCCAGCATCTTCAATTTCTCCTCCAGCCGGTCGTAGCCGCGCTCGATGTACCGGACGTCGGTCACGACAGTCTCGCCCTGTGCGGCAAGTCCTGCGATGACCATGGCAACACCCGCGCGGATGTCGTTGCTCGGTACCTGTCGTCCACGGAGAGTCGTCGGACCGATCACCAGCGCCTGATGTGAGTTGAGAATCTCGATGTGCGCTCCCATCTTCTCCAGTTCGTAGAGGTACGCCATGCGACCGTCGAACAGGACTTCGAAGATGCGGCTGACGCCTTCCGCCTGTGTCAGCAGCACGCCAAACGGTGCCTGCAGATCGGTCGGGAATCCCGGGAAAATGTTGGTCTGGATGCGCGTTGCCTTCAAAGCTGACCCGGCACCGTTGACCAAGATGTCTCCATTTTTTTCACATGTAACTTTCCCGCCAGCGCGTCCGATGGCACCCAGGAACGAGATCAGGTGCGTGCGGTCGGCATTGCGGAGGCGGATACTGCCGCGGGTGACGAGTCCTGCCAGGATGAATGCTCCGGCTTCCAGGTAGTCGGATGTGACGGTGTGTGTATTCCCCGGCAGACGATTGGCTCCTCCCTGGATCGATAATGAATGTGAGCCGATACCGTCAATCTTCACGCCACGATTGGCTAAGAATTTACATACGTCCTGCACATGCGGCTCAGCTGCCGCGAGTTCGATCTTCACAGGTTCGGTCATCAGTGCAGCGGCCAGTAGAATATTCTCGGTCGCTGTCACGGAAAATTCCGGCAGGATCACTTCGCCGCCGCGAGGCTTGCCGACCAGCTTGAGTGTGGAGTCTGTACTCAGATCCTCAACGCCGAGCTGCTGAAACGCCAGGATGTGCGTTCCGACCGGTCGCTTCCCCAGGACGCACCCGCCCGGATATGCCATCTCCACCTCACCGAAGCGTGCCAGCAGAGGACCCAAAAGAATGATGGATCCGCGGAGCTTGGAGACGAATTGATGCGGAATCGGCTTACTCTCCACTTTGTCGGTGTTGATCGTGACGGTTGTTCCGTTCTCGCTCACCGTCGCACCAAGGAATCGCAGAGTTGCAAGTAACGTCGCGGTGTCACGGAGCCGCGGTACATTCTTCATCGTCACCGTTCCCTTGCAGAGCAGCGTGCCGGCGATGAGCGGAAGAGCCGCATTCTTCGATCCGCTGATGTCAACCGTTCCCTTGAGCGGTTTGCCCCCCTGGATGCGGTAGCGGACATTGAGTCCGTCGGACGGTCCGACTGCCGCCATGGCACTGGCAACCGCACTCGAGGAGTCGAGCGGAGACTGTTTCGGGATGATCTTTTTCGCACGGATGGAAGGCATGCCGGGAGAGTGTAGCAAATATTGTCTGGATAGACAATCATTCATGTGTCAATTCTTTCGCTTCTTGTTATGGAAAAGCCCTTCAACGAGCAGTAACCCCGCTCCGATGCAGATGCAGGCATCCGGAACATTGAAGATCGGAAACGTTCCGACGGCGACATAATCCGTCACCAGTCCGTCCGGCAGACGATCGATCAAATTGGCAACAGCTCCGCCGAGGATGAGCCCGAAGCCGATCTGCGAGATGGGATCATGAGATGAGCGTGCTGCGACGATGCAGACGATGATGAGCGCTCCGAAGATCAGGATTGTCTGAAGCTCCGGTGGCAGCATGATCGAGAAAGCGATGCCGGGGTTGTG
>CAINWJ010000022.1 GCA_903854455.1 Candidatus Peribacteria bacterium
GTCGGGGGAAGGATCGAGGATGAGGGAAAATTGGCGTCGACTTACACAACCTCAATGCTTTGAATCGAACAACCAATCTTTTTTTGCAGTAATGATCCTAATGCTGTCCCCAGCAGCACCGTCTGCACCACCTGTCCCACCACATACGCCACCGCCAGTGCATACAGTCCGATCATCGGGAGTAGGAGGGTTCCACTCACGACTGCGGCAATGCAGCTCATGACACTTGTCACTGCAGGCCAGCCCGTATTCTTGAGTGAGTAGAACGATCGCAGCATGACGTGGTTCAGACTCTCAAATGGCACCGCGATGGCATAGATCAGCAGTGAGCGAATGAACATGGATGCAACCGCGCCATCTAGCCGCATCATCCATGCTGCGATGCCAGCACACGCTGCCAAACAAACAGCGCCCGGAATCGCCAGTGCGAGGTTCATGACAATCCCCTTCCTGAGACATCGCTTAAACTTGATGCCATCACCCAGCGCTGCATATTGCCCGAGCAATGAGAATACCGATTGCGCGATGGCGATGCCGACAATGCCGGGGATAACCGATTCGAAGTTACTGGCGAATTGATTCAGCGCAACCATTCGTGTCCCGAGTCCGGATGCAAGGCGATCAAGCAGGAGTAGTTGCAATTGCAGTGCTCCAAGTGCAGCCATTCTGGGAATGATCAGCCAGCCCATCTGCCGGATCTCTTCATGAATCAGCTGTGAGCCCGCGAAGCCGAAACGGAATCCGGAGCGTATAACTGCAATCGATCGCCAGAGAACGTAGATCACCGTTCCGATCAGCGTGCCGACAATGGGTCCCATCGGTCCGAGTGGACCACTCAGGACATAGATCCCGCCAATCGTGCAGAGTGCCCAGATGATCGGCGTGAGACCGTAGACCCAGTACCGTTGGACAGCGATCAGGTACTGACCGACTGAGTTGCCAAAGACGAAGAGAAAATTAGTAAGGAGCGCGATCCTTCCAAACTTGATGTAAAGCTCCAGCGTTTCGCCCTGAAATTTGACCAAGTTGGGAGCAATGTATGGGAAGAAGATCGCGAGGATCAGTGCGGCGATCCCGAAGCCGATGCCGAACAGTACCATCGTGGAACTCATGATCCGGTCCATCTCCTGGCGTCGTCCGTGTGCCAAGTGCCCAGCAAGGAACGGAACCACAACGACCGAGAGGCAGGACATTACGAAAATCTGGAATAGCAGGTCGCTTGGCCTGAACGCAGCGATGTACACGGATGCAACACCGATGGGATCCTTATCCAGCGGGAACATGATGGAGAAGGCCTGATCCCGGAGGAATCCGCAGACCGATGCCAGCAGCCCCGTCACCGCCAGCACGAACGCCCCGCCGGCGATGCGGTCCTGGGAGATAAGGGAGCGGAAAAGTTTGCGCATCAGGATGCATCGTATCGTATTATCTTGTGATAATGGAGTCATTCAGTTTGCCTGTATTCTATGCAAAGATACAATTCGCTCATGAAGAAGAAGGCGGCAACGAAAAAAAGATATCCGAGGACTGATGGATATGATGGCTACAGTATTGGAGGAGGTTCATCAGACAAAAACGGAATTAAAAGAAGATATCAAGAGTGTCCGATCGGATCTGACGAATAAGATTGATAATGTGCAACGTGATCTGCACTCGCAGTGGAGATCATCAAATCCGAAGCGGTCGGTGCGAACCTTGACCGTCTTGAGCAGCATTCAGAAGTCATCTCCAGACTAGATACTCGCGTCACACTACTGGAACATCAGACTGCTTAGCGTCGGTGTCGTGACTCAGACATTGACACCCGCTTCAATCGACACACAATTACACGTTGACAAACTGCTAGAGATTCGAATAATCACCGCATGCTCGACGATAAATTCAATCCGGCAGTCACAGCTGATCTGATTATTTCATCGGATCCAAGGCTATCATCCGATGAATCTGCTAAAAATAGTGTACACTCTTTTGCAGCGCGCGCAGCAATCATTGCTCATAATTCCTGCCATAATTCCAGAAATTCTTGTCATCCGAGCACAGCTCTAGCTACAGCAACTCAGGAAGTGAACATTGATTTGGAAAAGTCCATTGAGAGTCTCAGCGTTTCTGTTTTTCGTGTTGAGAATAATGTGCAATTAACTTTGCGAAATCTAATAAGTCTTCTTAAAATATTGCAATCAACTGTTAATTTATCTCCACATTTATTACTTCATTGCGATATTCCATCGAAGCAGTGACTTAGTATTTCTCAGTCGTTACAATCCACTCATACTTTTTCCGAATGCCAATGCCTCCAGTAACACTCCCCTTTTCGAAAATGTCCGATGCCGAGGTGGCGAAGAGTTTGCGTGAGAACTCGATTGGCTTGACGGTGGAAGAGGCGCGGAAGATCGAGACGATGCTGGGCAGGGCTCCGACAGTCACAGAGGCGACGATCTGGGGTATTCAGGGCAGCGAGCACTGCAGCTACAAGTCGAGCAGGAGGTTCTTGAAGCAATTCGTGACAACCGGAAAACACGTGATCCTGGGTCCCAAGGAAGACAGTGGCATCATCGCCATTACCGATGGACCGAAGGGCAAACGATGGGGCTTGGTTGTTAGTCATGAATCACATAATCATCCCTCTCAGGTTGTTCCTTATGAAGGAGCTGCGACAGGAGTTGGCGGCTGTGTCCGTGACGTGGTGTGTATGGGTGCCCGTGTCATCGGCTCGCTGGATTCGCTGCGACTTGGGGATCTCAAGTCCAGTGAATCGAAAGCGATCGCGACGGAGGTAATCCGCGGAGTGGCGGGTTACGGCAATGCTCTCGGCATTCCAAATCTGGGAGGCGATACAATCTTCGACGATGGCTACAATTCCAATTGCCTCGTGAACGTCGTCTCAGTCGGGATTCTGCGTGAGGATGAGATCATCCACAGCTACGTGCAGAAGGAAGCAGGAAAGGTCGGCTACGACATCATCATCGTCGGGAAGCCGACGGACAGGAGCGGCTTCGGTGGCGCCTCATTTGCAAGTCTGACGATGGAAGAGGAAGACAAAACGAAGAATGCTGGAGCTGTGCAGGAGCCGAATCCGTTCCTGGAGCGGCATCTGCTGGCGTCCACCTACGCGCTCTTCGACTGGATCGCTCGTGAGAAGAAGCTCGATAAAGTCAGCTTCAAAGATCTGGGTGCTGGCGGCAACGTCTGTGCTTCGGTAGAGCAAGTCGCACCGGTCGGAATGGGAGCGATTGTCGATCTGGATAAAATCCATGTCAGCGTGAAGGATCTGCCCCCGCAGGTCATCGGCTGTGCGGAGACGCAGGAACGCTTCTGCTGGATCTGTCATCCGTCGCTTACGAAGCACATTCTCCAGCACTACAACGAAGTCTGGGATTTGCCGGCAGTTGCCGAAGGTGCCAGGGCATCGGTTGTCGGAAAGGTGACGGAAGATGATCTCTACATTCTCAAGCACAAGGGTGAGATCGTCTGTAGCGCGAAGTCCGAAGACATCACGTCCGGCCTGCAGTATGTCCGCCCGACCAAGGCTCCTTCTCAGACATTCACGGAGCCGACGATCAGCTGCAAGGAAGATGTTGTGACCGTTCTTGGCAAACACGCGACGATCAGCGAAATCTTCCAGGCGATGCTCTCGCATCCATCACATGCCAGCAAATCCAGAGTCTTCCGCCACTACGACAAGAACATCCTCGGCAATTCCCTCATCGAACCTGGCGAAGCCGATGCCAGCGTCATCATGCCGCTCGCGGATCTGCAGAGTTACGAGATCGACGGTGAGCATCCGGGTTGGGTCAAGTCACTCAAGAACGATGATCAGTTCGTCGGTGTCGCGCTGGCATCCGGAGGTAACGGTCGCTACGGAAGAATCTCGCCGTATCTGCAGGGATGGAATGCCGTTGTGGAGAATGTCCGCAACGTCGCAGCTGTCGGCGCACTCCCGCGTGCCATCACCGATTGCTTAAACTATGGCAATCCTGAGATCCCGGAACAACTCTGGACACTGGAGGAAGGTGTGCGTGGCATTGCAGAAGCAGGCAAGGGAATCACGATCGACGGTGAAGCCATCCCTGTCATCAGCGGTAACGTCAGTCTGTACAACGCAACGACGGAAGGTTCGATCGATCCGACTGCCAACGTCTGCATCGTCGGCGTGATGCCGGATGCCAGGAAAGCAGTATCGATGCAGCTCAAGAAACCCGGCTCTGCCCTGTATCTTCTGGGTGAACGGAAGGATGAATGTGGAGGGAGTGCCTATTACCAGATACTGGAGGCGTTGATTTCGGCAAAGCGGAACGAGTTGCTGGGAGCCAATGTCCCAAATCCATCTGCGCGTGATGTCCAGAAGGAAATTGCATTGGTCACCACTGCGATTGATAAAGGACTCGTCAATTCCTGCCACGACATCAGCGAGGGCGGACTAATCCTCGCACTTTACGAAATGACCGTCCCGCAGCGAAAGAAAGGTGGCGGTATCGGTATAGCCGTCAATCTGAGCGATCTGTCACCGTCACTGCGCAATGACACCGTTCTGTTCTCTGAGACCGGCGGCTTCATTCTGGAGGTGGATCCGGAGCATGCCGCTGCATTTGAAGCATTGGCTTCGGAACAGAATTGCAGTTTCGCAAAAATTGGGAACTCAACGCCGGAAGCAACATTTTCCCTGAAGCGTGGCGGTACAAATCTCCTCTCGCTTCCACTGAGCGCGCTCCATGAGATATGGTCACAATCCTTGGAAAGGGCTTTGGGATCTGCTTAAGCGCATTAATAAACTCATTAATTCTGCAGGTGTCGTGAGCGTTTGTGTCGAGTCAAAACGCTTTACCGTGCTTCATTGAATTACTTACAATGACACATATGCGTCACTTTAGAATCACAGTCATCGCTGCTTTGATTGCATGCCTCTTCTCGGCAGCAAGTTCCACTCAACTGGTGGCAGCATCAGATGTGAAGGCGAGCATCACCGTGGAACAGGTTTCGCCATCATCGTATGGAACATGGACGATCATCTCCGGGGAAAATGTTAAGTTCAGCAGCACAGGTGCCGATGTCAATAAGCTCAAGTATTCCCTGTCTCTGACGTCATTCGGTCCTACGGTCATCACGGCCGCACCTCCAGCCGGCATGTCTGCGACCATCACGGTCTTCCGTCGTGACGAGTTGCTTCTCAAGAATGCATTACCCCAATATTCATTCAATCTCCTGCCCAATGATGACTATCGATTCCTCATCCAGTACGCACCTGCACGACCGTCATCTCTTGGCGTCACGAGCGAACCGGCGGGAATCAAGTTCCGCGTGCGCGGACCCAATGGCAAGAACTTCACCGGCGTGACACCGGCGGACTTCAAGAATCTTCCAGGCGGACGGTATACTGTCACGTTCGGACGAACGGGCAATTGTACCCTTCCGGCAGCGCAATCAATCGTTCTGAAGCCTGATCAGCGGAACGTGATCAATACGACGATTTCCTGCAACGAGACTGCTGAAGAACCTGTTTTCCGCAGTTCTGTTACCAAACGATCCATCCGTCAGCTGATCGAAGATCGTGAGGCGAAGCGCGCTACACAGAAGAAGTAATCGAGCGGCTAGCGATGATCGACCAGCAAGCTGTTTATTCAAACCAGCAGATCGGTTGCAAGATTTGTAATTGTTCCAGCACCCATTGTGATCACCACATCATTTGGCTGCAAAACGGATGAACGGAGCAACTGTTCCGTTTCATTGAGCGATCCTCCGAACAAGCATTTGATGCCACTCCCCTCCCCTATTGCGTCGGCAAGCTGCCTCGGATCCGCCATCGCTGCCTCACGATCGGGTCGTGCATCGTAAATGTCGGTAACGATCACCAGATCCGCATCTAAAAATGCTTTCGAAAAATCATCCCAGAGCTTGAGCGTGCGATCGTGCGTATGTGGCTGGAAGACGCAGACAATCCGACGTTGCGGATTTGCTTCACGCATCGCCTGAAGTGTTGCCCGAATTTCCTTCGGGTGATGGGCGTAATCATCAATGACAATGACCCCATTCGAAGCAACTCCACGCTTCTCCATCCTGCGCCAAGTACCCTGGAAACCTTGCAGTGATTTCTCTGCAGTCTTTCGATCAATGTTCAGGAGATCTGCCAGTGCTAGCACCAACTGTGCGTTCTTGCGCATGTGCACTCCCGGCACTCCGATGTCAGGCAATGGAATTTTGTCCGCATCGACGAAGGGACGATTCGCTCGTTTGGCTATGTCTACAAGCTGTGAATCCAAACCGTGCGTGATCAGAATGCCATTGGGCGGAAGCAAATTGAGGTAATCAACGAATGCACTCTCGTAATCCGCCATATCCTTGAACGCATCGAAATGATCGCCGTCCGCATTGGTCAGGAGAATGATCTTGGGCTGCAGGAAAAGAAAGGACCGGCGATACTCGCAAGCCTCCACAATCCAGAGGCTGCCGTTGCCCGATCTCCAGTTTCTCCCATCCAATTCCCGCATCTTGGTACCGATCACAACATTCGGATTCATTCCGGCATCCATGAGCATCTTCGCTGCCATGCCCGTCGTCGAGGATTTGCCGTGTGTTCCGGAAACACAGATCAACTGCGTTCCCGCTGTCATCTCTCCGAGCGCATGAAAATAGGAAATCTGGCGAACCCCGCGAGACGCAGCTATTGACCGTTCAGGCGCTGTCTCGGGGATTGCTTCGGAGTATACGAGGAGATCAAGATTCTCAGGTAGCGCAGAGCCGTCCTGATGGAGACTCACAGTTATTCCTTGTGAAGCCAGATCGTCGATGAGTGGCGAACCAGAGCGATCGCTGCCAAATACCTCATGACCCTGTGACTTCATATGACCTGCGTAGGCCGAGAGGCCTATACCGCCGATGCCGGAGCAAAATATTCGCATGAGAGTAGATTACAGTTAACAGTTAACAGTTAACAGTTAACCTGTCTGACCTCGATGCTTTTTTTGCTACACTTACCTACGATGCGCTATTCCGACGTTGCCCCCATCCCGAAGCAAATGACGATCGTCCTCGGACTCAGTGTTGTGGGTCTGATGGCATTCGGACTGGCACTCTCGTACTACAAAAACATCCTGTTCGACCGTCAGCTGGCGGCGATGGAACAGAGAAACCTCAATCTGAAAGATGACATCATGAACGGTCACCGGGAGCTGCAATACCTGGAATCTCAACAATACAAAGACAAGTATGCGAAGGAAAACTTCGGATTACTTCAGCCCGGTGAGAAACTCCTCGTTATCAACCGACCCATTGCAGCAGCGTCAACACTGGGTGCGGCAACCCTGACTCCGGAGGAAGAGGAAGCCATCTTCGAAGAAAACCTTCGGAATATTCGCGTCATCGACCAGTGGAAGCTCTATCTCCTTAATCGGGAGAGAATCCAGTCACTGAGGAAAAGGCTTTGAACTTTTTCTACAACAAATTGGTTGCGGGGACAGGATTTGAACCTGCGACCTCCAGGTTATGAGCCTGGCGAGCTACCGGGCTGCTCCACCCCGCGGTACAGAAACAGTATGCCCGGTGAGACGTTGGAAGGCAATCACAAGGGGTGAATGCCCAATTTCCAATGACCAATGACCAAATAATATCCAATCACTAATGTCCAAACCCACCAAATGTTGACCAGTGAGCAATGTACTATCGTTGGTCATTGGACATTGATCATTGGTCATTTTCTGCGACTCATTCAATTTCTCTTGCGCTGGCAGCGAAGATCTTTATACTCTCCCCGCTATGGCACATAAAAAGGCTGGTGGTTCTACCACAAACGGCAGAGACAGTATCTCCAAGCGTCGTGGCGTAAAGCGCTTCGCGGGGCAGCTCGTCAATGCAGGTGAGATCCTGGTTCGACAGAAAGGCTTCCTCTACAGGCCGGGGCCGAATACCTACGTCGCCAAGGACTGGACGATCCACGCCGGTATCACGGGCAAGGTTTCCTTCCGCAAGTGCAAGGTCCCCAAGTTCAACCGCCGCAGCGAGATGGCGACGTTTGTGAATGTGGTAGCGTAGTTCGTATAAGCGTTAAGCGTGTAAGCGTATAAGCGTACGTCGACACAATTTTTTGAGATATTGTTTTCGTATTCGCCTATACGCCTATTCGCCTATTCGCCTATACTTCTCTCATGGGCGAGTAGCTCAGTTGGTTAGAGCGCAGGACTTATAAGCCTGTGGTCGGTGGTTCAAATCCACCCTCGCCCACCACCATCAAACCTTCTTCTGAATAAACTCCCTCGCCTCCTTCTTCGTCGTAACTTCCTTTCTGATCTGAGCTTCATGGAGCGATTTCAAAATCCTGCCGACCTGCTCGCCAGGAGCCAATCCCAGCATCTCCATCACCTCGTCACCGCTCAAGAGTTTCCTAGGAGGACGGGGGTGGGCGTTCAGAAATTCATCGTAATCATCGACGATGGATTCGTAGAGACCGAAGTCCGCCGGATCAGTCCCTGCGATATCCAGCCAGAAGAGCTGGAGCAATTCCTGAAACCACGGATGGAAGTACCAGTGCCCCTTCCGCTCATCCGAAAGATCTTTGAACGAACCCATCATCATGTGGTGCGTGATGAGCCAGCTGATCTTATCGATCCTCGATTTCGGTGTCTGGAAACGCTTGAGTACTTTCGCCGTGATCTTCGCTGATACTTCCGCATGATGATCGAACCGGATTCGTTCCTTCAGCGCATACGTCTCTGCTTTTCCGCAATCATGGAACAAAGCGGCAAGACGGACATCGGCTCCGTGATCATCCGTGAATGATGATGCCACCTTGAGCATGTGATTCCACACGTCGCCTTCGTGATGGTAATCCTTGGGCTGAGCAATACCCTTGCAAACATACAATTCCGGCAGAATTGCCTTGGCAATCCCGAGCTCCCAGAAATCCTCGAGCCCGATCTGCGGATTCTTCAGACTCAGTAGCTTCTCCAGCTCCCCGAGGATTCTCGTACCGGACAGCGTTGATGTCAGTTCTGCATTCGCTCTCAGTGCCTGGTACGTCGCAGGATCATATTGGCCGTTGATGGCAGCCCGTAAACGAACCATGCGGAGAATCCGCAACGCATCGTGCTTGATTCGTTCTGAAGAATTACCAATGAACTTCACCAATCGCTCCTTCAGATCCGTTTCTCCACCACACGGATCCAGGAGCTCGCGGGAAACGGGATTCCAGTAGATCGCGTTGATCGTGGCATCTCTGCGTAGAGCATCCTTCTTGAGGTCTTTGGAGAATCGTACCGACTCCGGATGACGACCATCAGAAGTAGAATCATCCTCGCGGAACGTTGTCAGCTCGAAAATGTGACCGGACGCTGAGACAATGACTGCGCCGAGATCGGCAGCGGAATCATCTGATTTCGGGAATAACGCAATCAATTCCTTCGGCAACGCTGACGTCGCCATATCGATTTCCTGCGGCAGATTGCCCATCAACATATCGCGCACCGCTCCCCCAACCCACCAACACTCATAACCGGAATCGAGGATTGTCTCGGCGACCTTGTACGCGGCATCGCCTTGGGAGGTAGTAAAAATACGATCAACGCTGTCGTGGGCAATAGGAGACATGAATGGCTAAATTGTTAAATGATTAAATGGTTACACATGTACGCTTGAATAGCATACCGTAACCATTCAGCCATTTAACCATTTAACAATTCGTTTGTATTCCCGATACTTCTCTCACATTTGATTCTTCTATGCTTCACTTCGCGGTCGCCGGCATCCCCACAAGCACACCCAAGCCCGGTGGAACGGTAGAAGGCTTGCATGAAGCTCATCGATTAGGAATTACCGCAATGGAAATCGAGTGGGTGCAGCGTGTTCCGTTAAATCCTGAACGGATGCAGGAGATTCGATCGACTGCGGAGAAACTAGGAATGTATCTGACGTGCCATGCACCGTACTACGTCAATCTCAATTCACCAGAGCCTGCCAAGCTGGCGGCAAGCAAGAAACGAGTGATCGATGCATTAACAATGGCAGAACTCGCAGGAATCAAATCCGTGTGCGTCCATCCGGCGTTCTATCTCAA
>CAINWJ010000023.1 GCA_903854455.1 Candidatus Peribacteria bacterium
CCGGTGGTGACGATTGTCGGCGCCTTTGATCCGATACCGAAGAGTCCCCGTATTCCCGTACTCTCATATTCCTGTACTCCTCCGCTCGGACTCGTGACCGTGAGCTTCAGCTCCGCATCGCAGACGATCTTTCCCTGATCATCCAGGACACCGATGGCGAGAGAGCCGGTTTGATTCTGCTGGTAGACATCCTGATCCGTGTTCATCGCGAGGACACCCCAGGCGAAGTCCTGGGTGAGGGTTTGGGTTTCGTTGGTGAGAGGATTGCGGACGGTGACCTCGGCGGTGTAGAGACCGGGAATGAATGCGCGCTCCGGTTCGATGACGAGGACGACGGAACCGCGTTCAAAATGGAAGTTTGGCAAGATTGTCTTGCCTGATTTATCTTTGAGCTTCACCTGGATGAGAGGAGTGGTCAGCGATGAGCGGTCAGCGGACAGCACGTTCTGCTGTTCGCTGTTCGCTGTTCGCTGTTCGCTCGCGTTCGCCTCTGCAATCGCCTTCGCGACCTCCGTTGTCTGCTTCGCAGCCTCAGCATTGATCGTATCTCTGAGCAGTGTCGCTGTTCCCGGATCACTCTTCTCGATGACTGCGATCATGGCAGCATCGGGATCCTTGCCGGCAAGGGTGGCGGTGATGGCGGAGGACTTAAGCGTGGCTTCCAGAGCCGGATCGATGACGGCTTCGGCCTTCGTACCGACGATGTCGGTGATGGCGGAGCGGACAGAGTCAGATGTTTCAATAGCCGATGTGACAGCCGCTGAAACATTCGACTGGAGACGTTTGACAGAGGAGTCTGGTGCCAGAGCAGTGGCCTCGGAAAGAGCGGAAGAATCCTGGACGATCGCCTGTGCGATGGTACCTGCTTGCTCCTGCACGAAGGCACTGACGGCAGCGGAGAGCGTGTCCTGAGACTGTGTTGCGGCGTTGGCGATGGCCTGGAGGGCGACGGAATCCTTGAGATGACCATTGGCGTCGAGTGAGCCATCGGGGATCGTGGTTTCCACAAGCGTAAATGCTGCACCGTCGGTGGCGGAAATCGTGCCGGGGGTGCGCTGCTTCAGGGTAATGCCAGTATTGTCGGTCGCCTGCCCCGCGGAGTCCGAAGGACGAAGTGGGGTGACGAGGAGGAACCACGTCCGGGATTCGGTGAGGGAGATGGGGAGCGGTTCGGCGGAAGCCATGAACGGCGTGAACCAGCGGAGGAAGGACTGCAGGAGGGAGCCAGATGATGTGTCGGTGGCGGGAATCGTTGATCCGGTGGCGGCTGCAGGAAGCATTGATCCGGAATTGTTGAGCGTGGAACCTGTTCCTGCGCCAGAAAGAACGGAGCCCGAATTGGAGAGGTGAATAGTGAGTTGTGTATTGTTGTCGGTAGAGCCGGAAAGTGTTTCGATCTGTGCCTGCTGATCGCTGATCGCAGGTCGCTGTTCGCTCGTCACCCCCTCCATCTGCCCCGTGATGCTCACCGGTCCGAAAGGAACGATCAGTGGAGCATTGAGAATTTTGTAGTTGTAGGAGACGTCGGCTGGTGTGCCCGAGATGAATGCTTTGCTCCAGGTGATGACACTCCCCTCTCCGTTGCGTTCGATGGTGCCACCGGCAGAAATGTCTGAAACCTGGACGCCGGCAGGGATCTTCTCGGTGAGCGTACCGATGAACGAGATCGCCGGTGTGACGCTGATGATCATGGATTCGGTTTGATCGGCGTAGGAACGGGTGACGGTGGAGCGCCTGATCTGCGCCAGGGCGTTGTTCATCGGCTGTAGATCGAGTATCGCTTTGCCGGAGCCCGTAGTGATCGTGATGATCTGAGCATCGATCGACGTCGGAACGATGAAGCTGTAATCCGGATCGGTCTTGATGGTGCGGTAGCGGCACTTGCCGAGGCGGGTGATGGTGTCGTTGATCGTCGAGAAGGTTGATAGGGTGCCTTCAGCATTCGTTGCAACGGCTGTAACCTGCTGACCGCAGAGAGGATCACCGGATGCGTTAGTGAGACTCACGGCGATGGAAGCTTTCTGACCGTTCGAGTAATGGTCCTGATCGGCATTGGCGATGAAGAACCCCATGGAGATGTCCTGATCGAAGAGTGTTGTACCGAAGCCGAGGAATCCTGCGATGCCGCTTCTGCGTTCAGCGGTGAGACGGTAGGAGCCGGGGGTGAAGGCAACGGTCGGCGTGACAGTGACGATGGTGCCGGTGCCGTCCTGCGTGAAGGTCAGAGTTGAAGCGATGGAACCTCCGGTAGCGGTGCCACTGTCGTTCGCGAACGACGTGGCGGTGAGTGTGACGGAGAGATCATCCTGCAGATCTTTGATCGAAGCGATGGCTGCAGGGATCCGGAGGACGGGGGTGGAACTAGTGGAGTTTTGGAGGAGGACCTGGGGATTGGGGATGAGGACTTGGAAATCGGCGCCAGTGCCGGAGACCGTAGCGCCGGAGGAGGTTTCGGCAATGATTGAACCAGTGCCGGCTGTCTGAGCGTCGATTTCCGATCCCGACCCCGACTTGCCCTGAGTCGCATCGAAGGGTACCTGACCCTCCGTCGAACCGGATGACGTTTCCAGAACAATGGCTCCCGTCTCGGTGTCTGTTTTCGCAGGCGCGATCGTAGCGCCGGAGAAAGCTTGAGTGATCATCGATCCGGTCTCCGTTTGCTGATCGCTGACCGCAGGTCGCTGACCGCTCTCGTCCGTCGCTCCGCTGCCCGTGATCACCTCCGAAGCATTCACAAAGAACACCCGCACGGTGAGTGCCGTGAACATCAGGATTCCGAGCAGTACAGGCACGATGTCGCGCTGCAGGATCTTGCGGCCGGAGGCTGGTCGTGTGTGTGTGGGTTTCATGAAAGGATATTCCTCTTATTTTAGCAGAAATTTGAGGTTTGTTGAATGGTGAATATGGTGATTACTCACTATATTCGTAAAATAGCAATATTCAGCTATTTCAAATTATTCAAAAAAAATATGTGTCCTGCAAGACGCACCCCGATCACATCCTACTTGTACCTCAGAGCATCGAGAGGATTCAATCGTGCAGCTCTGAATGACGGATACAGCCCTGTCAGAAAACCGATCGATGTCGAGAACACCATGATGACAACCATAAACCAGAGAGGAGCGAGGAATACATCAACCGGTGGACCATTGAACCGCTGCGCAAGCGCATTCAAGCCAAAATTGACGGCTTCACCGATAACTCCTCCCATAGTCAATCCTCCGACACCACCGAGGAATCCCATTGCCATGGACTCGACTAAGAACATCGTCATGATGTCGCGTCGCGTCATCCCGATGGATCGCATGATGCCGATTTCATTGGTTCGCTCCAGAAGTGCGATCGTCATCGTGTTGAACATGCCGATGGCAGAGACCACGAGTGCCACCAATCCGAAGAACCCGAGAACGATCTGAATGATCTGGAATATCTTTGTCGCCTGATCGATGACATCTGATAAAGATGCGACGACAAATCCTCGTTTGATGATCTCATCGCGAACAGCGGCCATGGAAGATTGTCCGTTGACCTTCACCTTGAGCTGATCGTAATTCTTGATTTTGAAGCTGGAAAGTGCGTCCAGAGGCAGGAGAATTCGACTGTTGTCCTCGTCCATCAGTATGCCTCGAATAACTGTCGCACCGGACCATTCGCGAACTCTCACGGTTCCTACCTCTGTCTCCTCGGGAAGATAGACAACCAAATTGATTTGCTTACCGATGAGCCCCTCTGTGCTGTCACCAAATAGTCTGGCAGCGGCACTCGACAACACTGCTCCTGATTCACCTACGGAAAAGAAATCTCCTGCTGCAGGTACAGAGCCACTGAACCGGAAAAATGAAGGATCCATGCCCTCCAGTTCGACATCACTGGTCAATGATCCCAACGATACCTGAGCTGAGAAGACCGCCATCCGTGCTACCTGTTCCACCTGCGGTATCGACGTGATGCCGGTGACACTCTGTTCATCAAGAAGCACAGCATCCGATGGTGATGCTACATCGAGCGTCAGGAGTGTATCGGCATTGGCGATGCGGTTGAGAATCGTCTGCTGAAGACCATAACCCAGTGAAACGAGAAAGAACACGGTACCGATACCCACGCCAACACCAAGGATCGTGAGCAGTGTCCGCATCGGCCTGGTGCGGAACATACGTAGTGCCAGTAGGAGGGTGTCAGATGTTCTCATGAGGAGTGATTGATCTTTTGACTGGGGAGCGGGTGTCTACCCGCGGATGAATCGGATTCTGAAGTCATTCGCTGTGCGATGATCGTAGATACCTGATCCCCATGATTTTTTCTGAGCTGTGCGCCAATCTTTTGCACTTCATTGTTACCGCCGAAGAACGAATGCGGCTTGGTCATGAACGATACAAATCGTGCACGGAGCGATGATCGTGGAGTCGTCGGCGCATGAAGCGGGATCGCCACCGGATCCGATGTCTGGGAATCCTCCGCCGCCTCATCAGCATGCAACTGATTCTGCTGAGACACTGTGCGCTTCTTCGATTCATCCAGGCCGGTCGCGAGGATCAGCGATTCGATACGGTGACACAACGCATGTGCGTGTCGTATCCACAATCCAGCTCCACCCTTTCTGACCGGCAGGCGCAACTGACGATAGAGGAGTGCCGTGCCCGCCTCACCGGTCAAACGCTGAGCGATCAGATGATCGATAACCTGAAGAACTGTCGGTGAAGTCGTACGGATGTTCACGCCATGAAGTGCGGTACGACGAATATCCTCGGCCTCCTGAGAGATACGCTTGGAATCCGGATAACCGGATATTCGATGTTCCATAGCAGACAGGCGCCGTGCCTCCGTTACTGCCTTCGTAATACTCAGGAAGATCCTTGCAGCTTTCGCCGGATGCAATCCCAATCCCCCCTCCTCCTCAGGTCGGTGCAACAGATGCTCCAGAGGACGTTTCTCTTTTGCTCCATGGACGAGGTACGCAGCGACGGATTGTTCCAGCCTGCGCATGCCAGGAGCGGTGATACCGGAGAGGACTTCATCAAGAATCTCCTGTGAACGAAGGAGATCTGCCAGCTGCGTCTGTGAGCTCAGCGCATCCGGAGAAACGGTCTTCGCCCACTCCAGAAGCTTTTGCTGCAATGACTGCTCGGCGGCTGCAAGAACCGGTGACTGCTTCCGCTCCTCCTCGGAGTTCGCCTGAACCCGAACGATCTGACCGTCACGCATGAAGAAAACACGATGCGCATGATGCAAATGACTCGGATCATGGGATACGAGAATGACCGTTTTCTTGTCTCGATCATTGAGTTCCCTCAGTAGCTTCATCACTTCCTCAGACGACTTACTGTCCAGGTTCCCCACAGGTTCATCGGCAAGCAGAATATCGGGGTCATTCATGACTGACCGACAAATGGCAACGCGCTGCTGCTGACCACCGGAAAGCTCTGTTGGCAGTTTCTTCGCCTGCTTCAGAACACCAAATTTCTCCATGAGCTTCATGGCTTTGGCGGCGCGTTCGCTCCTCCGTCGATTGAGAGCGACCTGGGGAAGGGCAATATTATCGATAACGGATAAGGATGGGATAAGGTAAAACGCTTGGAATATCATCCCGATGGTCTGCTGATGCAGACGCTCACGCTCTTTCTGTTTCATGGTGAGCAAGTTCTCACCTTTCACAAGGATCTCGCCTTTCACATTCGTCTCGAGACCGGAGATGGAATAAAGGAGAGTAGATTTGCCACACCCGGATGGTCCGAAGAATACGATGAATTCACCGGGGTAAATCTCCAGAGACACATGCTTGAGTGCCTGCACTTCATTGTTCTTGCCGGCAAAGTACGTGACATCCAGATTACGCACTGTGATCAATGGCTTGGATTCAGGCATTGAAAGAAGTATTTGAAATATGTGTTTATTCGTTTGAATTATAGCATACCATAGCTGTAAACGAAAGATCGATTCAGAAATCATCCACATCAATATCGATCCCTACCCCACGACCCAAAAAAGCTCGAGCCTGCATATGACTTCGTCAGTACATGGCTTGCCATGAGGTGCGAAGGGACGAATGGTACCCCCGGCAGGACTCGAACCTGCGACCAACAGGTTAGAAACCTGCTGCTCTATCCACCTGAGCTACGGGGGCACGATGCTGAGAAAGAAGATTCACCTATACTCAATTTCTCCTCATATTCTACAGGAGAATGCGATGATCGTCATCTAGCTTTTCTTCCGATGAATCTCCGACGCATCAGCCCATATCCTGCCGCCGCTCCGGAAGCGAGGAAGACAACCATCCCCGGTCCCGTCGGTGTTCTGGCTGGAGTTGGGATGGTGCTCGGCGGCTTGGCGTAACTGCCGGGAACAACTGCTGGAGGCGTGATGTTCGCGACGATCGGGCGGGAGGGCGGAGCTGCAGTGGCGCGATTCTCGATCATGCAGACATCCGAGCATCCGTCATTGCTGATGTTATTGCCGTCGTCACACTCTTCATTGGGGTCGAGAAGGGCATCACCGCACCTGGGAAGAACACAGTTGTAGCGACAGGTATCGCCGCCATTGCGCTTGCCGTCGTCACACTGCTCGTACAGCGGATCGATGATGCCGTCGCCGCAGGTATCGAGCCTCACGAAGTGGCATGAGCCATCGCAATCCTGCCCCGGCTGACCGTTGAGATTTCTGCCAAGATCACACTGTTCATTGAATGCCGATGCGAGAATGCCGTCGCCGCACACATGAGGACTGAAGCGCTGGCAACGTGTAGTGCACGTGGCACCCGGTCGTCCGTTCTTCATCCCCTGGTCACACTCCTCACCCGCATCAACAGCACCATTGCCGCAGACTGGCGAGACAGGCTCCAGCTGGCATGTGGACGTACAACCACTCCCCAGCTGACCGTTGAGCTGCCCCAGATCACACTGCTCCTGCGGCTGTTTCCTGCCATCTCCGCAGTAGTCGTAATTGACCGTAATCACCGGCGGTACGGGAGTGACGGGGACGAACGGTGTGACCGGATACACGGGATAGATGGGAGTGGTCGGAATGGAATATGTGACCGTAATGGAAGAGGAAGAAGATGAGCTGGCAGGTAAGGACGAACTCTGAATACTGAGCGATGATGACCGTGAAGAGCTGAGAGAACTGATGCTCATCGCAGATGATTTGGATGAACTGAGTGAACTCTGGCTGCTGAGCGAGGACGATGACCGGGAAGAGCTGAGGGAACTGATACTGATCGCAGATGATTTGGATGAACTGAGAGAACTCTGGATACTGAGTGACGATGATCGTGATGAACTGAGAGAACTCTGGATACTGAGTGATGAGGATTGGCGAGAGCTAAACGAACTCTGGATACTGAGTGATGAAGATACGGATGAACTGAGGGAACTCTGAATGCTGATGGATGACGATGCAGAAGAACTGAGAGAACTCTGGATATTTATTGAAGACGATGAACTGGATGCGCTCACGGAACTCTCGACAGAAATGGAGGAATCAGCCGATGAGCTTTCGACACTGATGGATGAAGATACTGATGACGAAATGGTGAGAGATGCACTGGAAGAAGAATTGCCCGGACAGCAGCACACTGCCGATGTAGTCTCCGATGTCAGATCGGCACCAATGAGGAAGCCTAAGAGCCGCGCGAAGAAACTGCCCCAGAAACCCCGCTGCGTTACGACTTGCGTCACAGGACTCTTCACAACCTGCCCCTCGCTGCAGATGCCGGTGGACGACAACAAACAGTCAGCTTCACACGTAACGGGCGACGAGCTGGACGAGCTCACAGACTCACTGGAACTGATACTGGAAGCACCACCGCTGGAGTTGGCTCCCACGCCATCGCCTCCTCCGCCACCGGTACTGGTTCCGCCGCCACCTCCTCCACCTCTACCACCCACGCCACCAGCTCCGCCAAAAGGACCACCGCCACCGGGCGGGAAACCCCCCGCGCAAGTGGGAGGTGGCTCTTTAATTTCACCACCACCTCCGCCGGCACCCCCACAATCAGATGTGCAATAGCCATGCCCAATCTGCATAGGCTTCCAGCAACAATACTCATTAAGTTCAAAATCCGGTCTCAAGTATTTCCAATAGCCACTGCCTGGTGGATGTTCATACCAGTTCGCGTCGCAATCCGTCGCATAGTAACAAGGGCCACCTGTAGCCACAGTTGTATTGTCAGGAATGCATGTATACATCTTAACACCTTCCTTATCCTTGGGCGGACCCATGCAAATCGTGTTTGGAGGACAGCCCCAATTTGGTTGATATCCGGTGTCACGCGTTGCATTAACAGGCTTTCCTGTGCCGTATTCTCTCTCACATGCATCTTTAATTCCTATTTCTGAAGCCAATAAAAAATTAGCTGTGACTTTGGTCTTTGTGTACGCAACGGCTTGATCAGACAAAGAAATATACTCAAGCGGAGGCTCCTGCTGGTCTCCGGTGTAACAACAGGTGATTTTGCATTCCTGTCTGCAATTACATTTACTCGTTCCATCTGGATTGACCTCATCACAATTCAAGGCATCTCCGTCATCGCACTCTTCTCCTTTGTCAGTAACGCCATCACCGCACCACGGTACCTTGCAGTCCGTCCTGCAGCTTGCCCCTGCCACATCCTCATTACACCACTTCTCCCCTGTCGGATTGCCATCTGCATCCAATTTGTCCGGTCCGGTGCAATTGGTAGCACCATCATCACATTCCTCACCTTCATCAACAGTTCCATTACCACAGAGAGAAACCGAGATCTGAGAAGAAACGGAGGAAACCTCAGATGAAACTGATGAAGCCGACGAAGTCTGGCATGTCGTTGCGCCTGCCAGGGTCACTACAAGACTGTGAATATCGCCGCAACCGTACCCCAGATCACCCTCGGTATTGGACGATACAAACGCAGGTTTCCCCGTCCAGGAAGGAGTCGGCATCACCTTCCCCAGATAGGAAGTGAAATTCCCGTTCGCATTAGTAACGACCACCTGACCATCAGAAAGATAGGTGACAGTCATCCCGCCGTCGATTCCATCGACTGGATTGCCTCCGAAGAGACAGGAGTCGCCATCAACAAGCTTCGCTGTCTGGAAATAGGTATTCGGATCATCGAATCCCTGAAACCCGCACATCGGCAGAGCGGAAGGGCACTCATTGCACGAGGAAATCTGCATGAACATGTAGTCATCCCCTCCAACATTGCAGCTCGATCCATCCGGACCGCAGCAATCTTCGTACGACATATTCTCGCCCTTGCAGCTCAGGCTTCCAGCCGTAGCGGGAGTCGGACAGCACACACCGGTCGAACCGCTTGCGATCGATGATGAGGAATCGGATGAATAGCATGCCGAGGAACGGGCAGATTCACAGGCAAAAGAGTCCATGCCGCCTGGAGCATTGCAATCTGGCGGATTGGTTTGGGGAACCTCCGTACACGCATCGGAACACGTGGCAAACGACCAGTACTGTCCGTTCATGGGACAGGTGTCCGGTACAGTCGACCCTCTGAACGAAAACATTCCGACTCTCCATTGGATCAGAAGAATGCCAAGCACGATCCCAAACACCACCCCCATCAAGATCCTCAAGCCCTTATTACTGAAACCAATGCTCATCGGCAGGAAGTGTAAGGAAAGTTTAGGTTCATTGAAAGAGCAGAAGAATTGTGCTCCATGATTTTCCACTTTCCACTTTCTACATCCTCCTCCTACGCATCAATCCGACTCCTGCCGCAGCACCCGTCGCCAGGAAGATGATGAGTCCCGGACCAGTCGATGCCCGTGCGGGAGAAGGAATACGTACCGATGCCGGAGTTGTCCCTGTTACGTCTGCTGCAACGGGAAGAATAGGAGCTGCTGCGACACGATCATCGATCAAACAAATATCGGAACAACCGTCATTGTTCAGATTGTTCCCGTCGTCACACTGCTCATTGGGATCCAGGATATGGTCACCACACCTGGGCAGCATGCAATTGCTGCGGCAGGGTGCGCCGGGGAAATCGCTATTGAGCTTGCCGGCATCACACTGCTTGAACGCGGGATCGGGAATGCCGTTGCCGCACGTCGCCAATTTGACGAAGTGGCACTGACCGTCGCAGTCCTGGTCCGGCTGACCATTCAGCGCCTTCCCGAGATCACACTGCTCATTGAGTGCCGTTTGCACAATGCCATCACCGCAATAACCGGTTGACCGCTGGCAACGCGTTGTGCACGTTGAACCCGGGCGCCCGTTCTTCTGTCCCTGATCACACTCTTCACCGGTATTGAGAATGCCATTGCCACAGGATGTGGAAACAATTTCCAGCTGACACGTGACCGTACAATTGCTCCCAGACTGTCCATTTCGTTCACCATCATCGCACGGTTCCTGTAGTTGCCGGATGCCATCGCCACAATAATCATAATTGACAGTGATGGACGCGGAAGAAGCGGCGGATGATGGAGAAGATGCTTTTGAACTCGCGGACTGCAAAGACATGCTCGCCCGGGAAGACGAACTCACGGAACGACTGGAGGATCGGACAGAGCTGACAGCGATGCTGGAGAACGATCGGGCGGAAGCTGAACTGACAAAAATGCTCGAGGAAGAGCTGACGCTGCTCGATCGAGATGAACTCCTGACCGAAAGACTGGAGGAAGAGACTGCGATGGATGAACTACTGGCAACACTGCTCACTGAAGAAGTTGACGAAGACCTTTCAGATGAACTGGAAGAAGATTGCGCTGAAGAAACGGAAAGAGAAGAGACGGACGATTGTGAATGCTCTGAAGAAGCAGACGAAGAGATGCTGCTGCTGACTGAGCTCACACTAACACTCAACGAAGAGGAAGATGATGAGCAGCAACACACTGGCGTCGTCACGGGAGTATCAGGAGGAGGACTGGTGCCAATGAGGAAACTTAAGAGTCGGGCGAAGAAGTTGTAGAACCACCCATGCTCCTGCAGCAGCTGAACCTGAGAAGTAGCCGCTCCGCAAACTCCTGATTCGGAGATGGTACAGCCGGCATCACAGGACAACGATGAGGAACTGGAGGAAACAACGCTGATGGAACTGGAAGAGGACTCACAGCAACAACAGAGATCAGAACCGGCAGTGATGACCGAGCAGGCAGCGACACTGGAGCTGGTCTTCGATGATGATTGCCCGTTGCTGGAAACGGTGGCACCGCACGTGCCGCCGCAGACGTGCCATGTTCGCAGGCTATTGCCGATACCCGTTGGCAGAGGATTGTCGCAGGACCAGCACTGCCTGCTCCCGTTCTCCTCCTCCAGACACTGGTATCCGGATGGACAGGTTGAATCATCACAAGTAAATCCGGAAGAAACCAGACTGTCTTTTCTGCAGACATAGGGATCAATAGGATCGGCGACACACTTATCGATGCACAATCTCCACTGTGTGCCACCGGGATCCTGACCCGTCAGACTGTCAGCGGTTTCAGAGCAACTGACGCAGCGCTCGTTACTGCCATCCACTGCCTCAGCACAGACGGTCCCCGCAGCGCAATCACCGAACTTGCACCGGGTGCACTGGTACGCGGGATCACTCAATGAAGCACTCCGCCGGCTACTGACACTGCTGACAGAAGGCACCCCGCACTGATGACGATCGGTGACAGGTGTGCAGGTCGCAGGGCAGGCGTTGATGGAACTCTGGGAAGAAGTGACGGAGATGCTAAGCGATGAACTGACAACGCTCAACGATGATGACAATGATGAAACCCCGATGCTCGACTGCGCCGATGCCACTGAGGAGACTGATAACGATGCTGCGCTGGAAACGGAAGAAATAGACGATCGAGCGGATGAAGTGTTGCCAGGACTGCTGGAAGTCTTACTACTGCTTCCTCCCCCGCCTCCCCCTCCACCACCGCCTCCGCCTCCGCCTCCTCCGCCACCCCCACCTCCGTTCGGCGGAACACCACCGGCACACAATCCGTAATGATGATTGCCACCGATGCCGCCACAACCGACTGAGCACACACCGACTCCCCACGTGTTGTCCGTTTTGTAGAAGCAGCAATCCGTATTGCCGCCATAGACCCACTTGCCACCCTGAAACTTCCAGTTGGTTCTGCAGTCGGACTTGTAGTTGCACCCCTGCTGTTGATCATCGATCAATGCGTCGATCGGACGACATGTGTAGTCATTGACGGTTCCACAATCGCCGTCAGGATTGAGCGGATCGATGGCCGATATTCTGTTGAGACACACCGAGCCGTCCGCGCCGCTTGGCAGCGTGGCGTTCGGGCACTCGTACTGTCCTGGCTCCCTGATCTCACCGCCGACGGTCGTGCACTTATTGGCGGCACCTCCAGTATTCACCGGGATGACGCGCTTGCATCCGACTGGCTCGGCTAGCTGCGCCCGCACCGGAACCAGACGCGCGGCGATCGGCTTGGTGGATGTCGCATGACTGACGCCGATCACACTCGATGCACTGCTCGCGGATTCGTCCACCGGCGGTTCCTCGTCCCCTGTGGAACAGAAGGGCCACACGCAATCGACCGTACAGCGGCAATCGCAGGAACCGTCCGCGCAGCCGTTCTGCGCGCCGTCATCGCAGAGCTCACTCCCCTCTTTCACGCCATTCCCGCAAACCGGTCCAGTAGATGCAGTAGATGCAGAGGAAGATGAGACTGAGCACGCCGTCGGACATGCGGCACAACCGGCAGACGACGATGCAGCAGGCAAACAATGGTTAATGGTGGTCTGTCCCTGCGCAAGACACGAGAGATCGGGCAGGAGCGGCGAGCAACCGGAAGGACAGGAAGGAGCAGAAGCAGCCTGCCACGTCAGAGATGCGTCACACGTGAAGAGCGTGAAGCTGTTCTCGCAATCGACGGAGGACTGACTGGATGCGGAGGCAATGCCACGGCAGGTATTGGACGTCGTATCGCAGCATGCGACAGCTTGCCCTGGACACTGCTGACACGCCGTCGCTGAACCGGCAGGCGGTGATCCGTCGGGACACTGATCAACGTATGCACTCGTCTTTTCACAGACGGAAGGATTGGCACCGTTGCAGCAGTATGAAACCGGAGCACAGTGCTCTGCCTCACACAGTCCTGATACTCCCCAGGATGTTGTGCAGGAACCGCCTTCATTGACCCAGCACAGGAGTTGATTTGTCGTTGAGTCGACGCAAGAGCAACACGTATCCAGAGCACCGCATTTTCCGTCCGCTCCCACACCCGCCTTCACCTGATTGGGTCCGTCACAAGCGCAGGGAGAAGGAATAGGAGTCGGTAACAGAGTAGACCGCTGCGATACCGGCCGAATCGTACGAACGATGAAGACAATCGCCATCACGACAACCACCCCCAGCACCATGTTCATCGCATGCTGCCGGATGAACTGATGGAGAGTCTGTAGTCGCATCGAAGTGAGTGTATCAAACGGGATACGTACCAACAATCACGATCATGGAATATGAGGGAATTCCAAGATTCTTTGGATTATTTCGAAATTGCGGGGAGAAACGTAGCAAAGCCGTCGCCATGAAAAATTTCCGTCG
>CAINWJ010000024.1 GCA_903854455.1 Candidatus Peribacteria bacterium
GACCCTGACCCTGTCCCCGACCCCCGTCGTGCCATCATTCCAGAGCCTCGGCATCCAGCCGACGTTCCTAAAGATGCTCGATCAGCGGAAGATCACGGTTCCGACACCCATTCAGGTACGAGCTATTCCCATCGCACTGCAGGGCAATGACGTCGTTGGTATTGCCCAGACCGGCACCGGCAAGACACTCGCATTTGGTCTTCCTCTGCTCCAGAGACTGGAGAAGGGTGGACGTGCGCTGATCATTCTGCCCACACGGGAACTCGCGCAGCAGGTGGATGAATCGCTGGCACCGTTCGCCGCGACCATGGGTATTCGCACCGCGGTGTTCATTGGTGGAGCGTCCATGTACCTGCAGCGGCAGATGCTTCGGCGCAATCCTCGCATCCTCATCGCTACTCCGGGTCGTCTCAATGATCACCTGGAGCACCGCACTGTCACGCTCAAGGAAGTTACCGTCCTCGTCCTCGACGAAGCCGACCGGATGCTGGACATGGGCTTCAAGCCCCAGATCGAGCGCATTCTGCAGCATGTTCCGAAGGAGCGGCAGACCATGCTCTTCTCCGCCACCATGCCGCAGGAGATCATGCGCCTTGCCACAGTTCACATGCGCTCGCCGCTCCGGATCGAAGTGGCACCGGCCGGTACCGCAGCAGACAAGATCGAGCAGGAGCTCTTCATCGTCCGTCGCGAGCAGAAGCTGTTCCTCCTCGCCTCACTCTTGACAGAACACAAGGGCACCATCCTGCTTTTCTCGCGCACCAAGCATGGCGCCAAGAAGATCACTCACGCTGTCCAGCAGATGGGTCACACCGCCGCCGAGATCCATTCCAACAAATCACTCTCGCAGCGCCGCGAAGCGCTCTACGGCTTCAAGTCCGGTCGCTACCGGATTCTGGTGGCTACCGATATCGCCTCCCGCGGCATCGACGTGTCGGACATTGAAGTCGTCCTGAACTTCGATCTCCCGGACGATCCGTCGGATTACGTTCATCGCATCGGCAGAACAGCGCGCGCCGGCAAGAAAGGTCTCGCTATCTCGTTCGCCACCCCTGATCAAGCCAAGGACATCCGCGAGATCGAACGCCTGATCCGCACCCCCATCCGCCGCAAGGTATCGCCGTCCATGCCGCAGGCGCAGTTCGACGCACTGCCGGAACCGGCATCATCCTTCCGTCCGCGCAGATCCTTCCAGCGCCGTCCGCAGCAGGGAGGTGGAGGAAGGCAAGGTGGTGGGCAGAGGAGGAGGTGGTAGGAAGGAGGGGGGCAGTTTGCCACTACCCTTTTAAATCAGAACGAAGCTCAACCCGTGACAAACTGTCACGACTGGCATTCGTGCTCAGGAATGAGTAAGATCTGGCGTCGGACGATCAATTAGCCGCATTTCTCTTGGGGAGTCGCCAAGCGGTAAGGCAACGGGCTCTGAACCCGTCATTCGGGGGTTCGAATCCCTCCTCCCCAGCCAATAATGGACAATTGATACAAAATATAGTATAATATTTACATGAGTATCTTCGGTTCTAGCTCAGCATTTCAACGACCTAACACACATAATTTCAGCCGCTATGGTGGATGGTATAGAACGAAGCGCGGGCACTTTGTCCGGAGTAGAGCGGAACGTGAAATCGCCGATTACTTCGCGGATCATCATGAATACTACAAATACGAGCAGCCATTGTGGCTCGGCGGAAGAAAAGTAAAGCCGGATTTCTATCTCCCTAATCGTGGACGAAATGGCGTGTACGTCGAATATCAAGGTATGTCAGGTAAATCGTGGGGAAGAAGGCATTATCAATGGAAGCAGGGACTCTACGATAAACATCATGTGCCTGTTATGAACCTGTATCCGTCTCAGTACGGAAGACTGGGGCAGACTCTCATGTCGAAGATCAGATGGTTCTTCAGCTGATGGTGAAGAGCTCAGTTACCCCAGTATTAAGTTTATTTGCTGGGTCATCAGCCCAAATATTTCTTTTTCATAATAGTAATGGCAATTGCTAGCCGCCAGATGCTTTATTGAGCCTGCTGTACTCATCGC
>CAINWJ010000025.1 GCA_903854455.1 Candidatus Peribacteria bacterium
ACACCTTCGAAAATCCCATATGTTTCATTTAACGGACAAACAGGGACGGGTTTTTTTAAAAATAAACCTGTCTGTACAGTGAAGCGCCTTTCAAGCGGTTTCCAAATAACTGAAATCGCAGGTTATGACGATATGCGAGAAGCGGCAAGATTACTTGGTTCAATGATATGTACAAATATGGCTGACGTAAGAGATATGATTGTCAATATCTTCAAATTTGTTGCTCAATTAAAACATCCAAAACCTCCCATCAATTTGCCTGGCGAAAGTTGGAATAATCCTGACGATGAAGGGTGCCCTATTGCTGCCTAGACTTCTTGGTAAATCAAAGTTCAGACACTTTCTCCGTTCTCAGCGATACGCTTCTTTCCGGTGCTTCACGGCAAGCACGAGGATGGTGAGCGCTGGTACACTGGGCTCTCTTCCATGCACTCCTCCTCCGTCTTCTCCGGCCTTTCCCGCGCCGCCTTCGATACCGGCAATCCGGCACCGTACTTGAAGGGACTCAAGCGAGGCGTGAGTGAGGAACTGGTGCGCAAGATTTCGGCGGACAAGAATGAGCCACAGTGGATGCTCCAGCATCGGCTGAAGTCATTCAAGATTTTCCAGTCAATGGCATTACCGAGCTGGGGACCGGATTTGTCGGATCTCGATCTGGATCAGATCATCTACTACGCCAGCCCGGGGATCACCGAGACCGATTCGTGGGCTGAGGTGCCCACAGAGGTGCGTAGGGTTTACGATCGTCTCGGGATTCCCAAGGCTGAGCGCAAGCTCCTTGCCGGTGTGGGTGCCCAGTACGAGAGTGAAATCATTTACCACAAGCTGAAGGAAGAATGGTCTCGTCTCGGTGTGATCTTCCTGAATATGGATGATGCACTCCGTCAGCATCCGGATCTTGTGCGGGAATACTTCATGAAGGTTGTCCCGCCGACGGATCATGCCTTCGTCGCACTGCATGGGGCGGTCTGGAGTGGGGGAACGTTCCTCTATATTCCGAAGAACGTGGAAGTCCGCGATCCGCTGCAGGCGTACTTCCGGATGAATGCACCCAACATGGGCCAGTTCGAGCACACGCTCATCATCGCGGAGGAGGGGTCGACGGTGCACTACATCGAGGGCTGTTCTGCCCCCAAGTACGGCAAAGTCGGTCTGCATGCCGGGTGCGTGGAAATTACCGTGAAGGATGGTGCTTCCGTGCGCTATTCATCGGTCGAGAACTGGAGCCGTGATACCTACAACCTCAATACCAAGCGGGCAGTTGTCGGGAAGGATGGGACGATTGCATGGGTTGGCGGGAACATGGGCTCCGGTACCACGATGCTCTATCCGTGCAGTGTCCTGAAAGGGGAGGGAGCCAGGTCCGATCACCTTGCCCTGGCATTCGCCAATGCGGGTCAGTGGCAGGATACGGGTGCCAAGGTCATCCACGCCGCACCGCATACGTCGAGCCGTGTTGTCAGCAAATCCATCAGCAAGGATGGCGGCTGCTGCGTGTACCGCGGATTGTTATCTGTGACGCCGAATGCGCACGACGTCACGGCGAACATCGAATGCGACGCGCTGCTCCTGGATGAATTGAGCCGTACCGACACCATCCCGGACATCCGGATCAGGAATAATGATGTGACCATCGCGCACGAGGCGACGGTGGGCAAACTCTCGGAGGAGGATCTCTTCTACCTCACCTCCCGCGGCATCCCGGAGGATCAGGCGAAGGCGATGATCGTGAGCGGGTTCATCGAACCCATCATCCGTCAGTTACCCTTGGAGTATGCGGTCGAGATGAATCGTCTGATTGAGATGGAGATGGAAGGTTCAGTAGGGTGAATGACCAATTTCATCCAAAAATTTGCAACTACTCTGTTTTTCCGAATAACAACATCATTAATCTTGCCCAAAATTTCTGTCTTGGTCTTTCGATTGATCCCTCGTCTGGGTTTTCTTCATCTGGAGGTTGTTTTTCCGGTGATTCTATTCTTGGGGAAATATTTTTTTCTTCCTCCACTGCTTCTAACACTTTCTGAAGCCATTTAGAAGAAGCTTTCAATCTTCGAAAAATTGGCCCATTACTTTCCCCATCCCCACCTCTTTTGTCGCCAAAAGTATTTAATCCCATATACAACAACAATATATTGTCCTGCTAGGATTTGCAATATTTTCAAAAAAGTGTTATCATAGTCACGAAACTTACACCAATATCCTATGCTTCACAGTTTTTCTTCCTCAGAGTTTGTCGGTACTTCCGAAGCTCGATTGTGCCTTCGCGGATTTTTACGCGAGGCCCTCCGAGGATTGCAGGGGCGTGCTTCAATGCAGGAACGGGCATGTGAAGCGCAGAACGTGCCCAATCCAGAGAATGAAGAAAAGAGGCGTGCGGAAGCCAGAGCGAAGAAGGAGGAGCTTCATAAACAAGAAGAGAAAGATCATCGTGAGGCTACTGAACGTGCTGAGAGGGCAGTGGCAGGGATCGAACGTGAGCAAACAAAGAGTGTCTGTACTACATTCTCCGATTTTCTTCGGAATACGATTGCTCGCCTAGAAGTGTCGTACCATTTTGATGAAGGTGCAGTTACCCAGTGGCGGGAAGCCTTCGGTGCAGCGGAAAAGAAGGCGCAAGCCTTGGCGACAGCGATCGATAATGCCACGGACAATGCTGAAAAGGCGAAGCAGTGGCAGGAGCTCCAGTCGTATGTCACAAACTATCGCTCCCAGTGCATGAATACACTTTCCACGGAACTTACCCGCCGTCTCTCGACCATCGAACAGGCTGTCGACCGCATCATCCAAGGTCTCGGTGAGAGTAGCGCGTCGGAAGCGCAGCCTCTTCTTCGTTCCGTAAAAGCTGTTCGTGACGGAATCAGCAAGGGTACGCTTGAGAATTCAGCTGAAGCAGAACAGGCACTCCAGGCTGCGCAGGCACTGATCGCGCGGGAGCAACTACGTTCCATGCCCATCGTGTCGGTGGAGGCAGGTGAGGGCGGGCGGCATATCGTGAAAGTCGACATTCCCAAGAGTGAGTGGAAGAACATGAGGATTCAGGTATCGAGGCCGGGCTCCTCTTCCCTAGAGAGCACCGATCCGTACCCTTTCCCGCGGCAGAGCGGGAGCCTCGACTCCTGGAGGAATCGTGTCACTGTTGAGCGGATCGAACAGGCGGCATCGGCAGACGATCGGTGCGTGTACGTGTTCTCCGTCCACGGTCCCGCCGCGTTTCGGGTGGAGCAGGTTCGTGACGGTCAGGTTTCGTCGGTTGCAACAGGCGCACAAGGAGTTGATCGTACCGGCGCCAAGGGATTCGTCATCGAGCGTCAGCATGCTCTCCAAGAGGCACCGCGTTCTACACTTCCATTCTCTGTAGAGCACCTTGCACATTATCTCGATCTGCAGAAAGAACAGGTGCGGGATATTACGAATGCTCTCGCGAAGTAGGAGGCATCCGTGAGAGTGTTCACGCGGCGTCCGCTAGCCTGTCACGAGATCAGCAGGTCTCGCCGTTCCAATTTGAGCGACTTTCTTCCATACTGCTGCCGTGAAGAAGATTCTTCCGAAGCAGCGGCTGCAGTCTGCCCAGATTATCCGTTTTCGTGCGGGAACTATTTCCACTGAGCCTGTCATCCTGCATCCGGTCGGTGCCGTTCAGATTATTGTTGAAGCCGGAGTGAAGGCCACGATTTTCGAAGAAATCCCAACAATAAAACAGGGGAGCAGGTGTCTACCTGCGGAAATTTCCATTGATATTCAAAAAAAAGCGATGCTGCACTATATCGCTTTCGTTCACGGTCAAAAGAAGCCATCTCGCATCATTCGCAAGAGCCGCACCGCGGCTGGCGGAGCCATTCATTGGCATATCGCAACTCTGGGCGAGAATGGTGATCGACATGAACTGACTTCGGAATTAATTGGTAAAGATGCCACGAGTTCCGTCGACTGGATTTCCTACGTTCGCGGGAAGGAGCACCAGTCGATTTCCGTCCGGAATGTCTTCAATGCGCCGAATGGTGGCGGGGAGATCACCATGAAGTGTGTCGCGGAAGGGAAATCCTCGGCAACGCTGCATGGCATGATTGAGATTACCGAGAAGGGGAGGGGAACGGTCACACACTTAACTGAGGATGCGCTGATGCTGGATCCCAGAGCCACTATCGATGCCATTCCGGCGCTGGAGATCCGGACGAATGACGTGAAGGCCAGCCACTCGGCAGCCATTTCCAAGGTGAGTCCGGAGCAGCTCTTCTACATCCTTTCCCGCGGCATTCCGGAGAAAGAGGCGAGGAGGATGTTTATCGAAGGTTTTCTGGCGGAACTGACTGCGAAAATTCCAGATGAGGGGATACGGGGAATGATCACCAAAGAGATTGCCACTCA
>CAINWJ010000026.1 GCA_903854455.1 Candidatus Peribacteria bacterium
GCGTGTCCTTCGTTCATGTGGAAAGTGCCTATTTCCGCATACCCCAGGGCTCTAAGCATCTTCACTCCACCGATCCCCAGCACGGCTTCCTGCTTGATACGCATAACGCCGTCACCGCCGTACAGGTACTTCGTAATCTCACGATCCTCCGGACGGTTCTCCGGAACATTGGTATCCAGAAAAATCACCGGAACCTCATGGTTATTCGATCGCAGTGGCAGAACCCAGGCACCGACCGTGACGGCTCTGCCCTCCAGTGCCACTGTCACTTTCTGTGGCAGCAATTGTAAATGTTGCGCCGGATTCCAGCCCATTTCCTCGTACGACTGCGATCCGTCGGAACGAATCGTCTGGTGCATGTAGCCGTGCTGCCAGCACATCGTGATGCACGCCGCCGGAACCTTCATGTCCGCCGCCGACAGCATCAGATCCGCCGCGAGCATGCCGAGCCCGCCGGCATACGTCGGCACCTCGGCCTTAAGCCCGATCTCCATCGTGAAGTAGGCGACGGTAAGAGGTGATGGCATAGATATTTGTTATTGTTATTATAACATATCTTTAAAATTTACGCTACCCTTCGCGACCCAGGCCATTTTCTTCCTTGATCATTCAGTCCTCGCACAGGGGAAACTCCCGGGCAATAACATGTTTTTTGCCTTTCTTGCAGCGGTCCGACGATGAACGATCCCCTCATTCCTCCGATGAGCGTCGAAATCTCATTCCAGTTACGAACCAGCTCCCACTCACCTCCGTTGACCGAAAATTGATCGGGTAAGCCGTACTGACGATCAATGATGACCCGGAGCTCGAAACCGGAGCGCAATTGGATGGAGAATATTTCGATGGAATCGTTCCTCTCAAGCAGAATCCAGCGCATTCCAAGGATGTGAGTTTCGACATAATTCGGTGGTTGCATGACCGTCGTACATAGACCGATAACCTGACTCCCAATCTTTTCAATGCCAGCTCTCGGACTGCCCTGTGGAGAGACAGGATTCTTTTCCCAACGATCGTCCGGTCGCAGGATCATAAAGGAGGGGAGGATAGCACAATTCTGTCACGTCTGAGTCTTTTTCAGGAATGCGCCGGTTCACGCTATGATCGGAGGGCATGCCATCCCCCATTGATCCACATATTTTCCGCGCCTATGACATCCGCGGGAAAGCCGGATCACAAATCACGGAAGCCGCCTGTGAGCAAATCGGCGCTGCATTCGGCATGATCGTCCGCGAGCGGTATAAGATCGATCAGCCGAAGATCGTCGTCGGGCGGGATGCCAGGACGCATAGTGCGGCATTCGATCAAGCCGTGACGAAAGGATTGATGGCTGCCGGCTGTCACGTTCTGTCCATGGGACCAACACCGAGCCCGATCAACTATTTCACGATTGTCCGGCAGAAGCTGGATGGCGGCATCCAGATCACGGCGAGTCACAACCCGGGCGAGGATAATGGTTTGAAGTTGCAGGTGAGGGATGCGGAGGCGTTCTCCGGGAATGACCTGCAGATGCTGAGGAAGAGAATTGAGGAGGGTCAGGGTCAGGGTCAGGGTCGGGGTCAGGATCAGGGATCGGTCGAAGTGATCAATGCTGTCGATCCCTATTTCGACCATTACTCCAAGCTCTTCGACGGCATGGGTCGTGGTCTTTCGATTGTCACAGACTGCGGCAACGGCATTACCGGACCGGTCAACAATGCGATCCTCACAAAGATCGGGTGCAAGATTACAAAGCTCTATAGCGAGCCTGACGGCACGTTCCCAAACCACCTCGCCGATCCCAGCAAGTGGGACACGCTCAAGGAACTGCAGGAGACCATTCTCAAGACCAAAGCGGACGGCGGACTGGCATTCGACGGTGACGGTGACCGCGTCGGACTGGTCGATGAGCTCGGCACTATTCATACGGCGGACGAGATGCTCCTGCTGCTTGCGAAGAGATATCTGAAACAATTCCCCGGCAAACCGGTGGTCTTCACGACGAGTATGTCATCGACGTTGGAAACGGAAATCATGAAGTGGGGCGGCAAGCCGGTGATGTGCGCCGTCGGACACTCCGTCGTGGAGCACACGATGCGTGAACAAGGCGCGCCACTTGGCGGTGAGCAATCCGGGCACTTCTTTCTCGGCGACGTTGCCCATGGGTACGACGATGCGCTGGCAGTCGCGCTCGTGCTGATCGCGATCCGGCACGATGAGGGCAAACCGTTCTCGGAACTCTTTCATGAATTCCCGAAGGTGTTCCATGCTCCGGAGCTGCGGCCGCACTGCGCTGATGGTGAGAAAACGCGGATCATCCAATCGATCACGGAACACTTCTCCAAGCTGTATCCCGTGAACACCATGGACGGCGCCAGGATCGACTTCGGTGACGGTGCATGGGTCAATATCCGGCAGAGCAATACCGCGCCGAAATTGTCGATATGCATGGAGGCGAGGTCGGAGGAGAAATTGAAGGAGGTGGAGGGGGTTGTCCTTGCACAGCTAAGAACATACCGGGAGGTGGAGCTGTAGAGGAAAAGTCGACATGGATTTCAAGGAAACCAAAGAAACCAAGGAGTCCAACGAATGGATGACTGTTAGTGTTGGTTTATGCACGAGCGACCCTACGAGCGGCTCATTGTCTGGAAAGAGGCATATGCGCTTTGCTTACATGTATACCGAGTGACGGCATCTTTCCCATCGCACGAACGGTTCGGGCTTGTCTCACAAATGAGAAGATCATCATCGAGTGTGCCCATCAACATAGCCGAAGGGAACGTAAAAAGATCATACCGGGAAAAGATTCGGTATTTGGATATTGCTGCAGGATCATTGGAGGAGCTGTCTTGTGAAATGCGCCTCAGTCGTGATCTTGAGTATCTAGCCGAACAGGACTACGCACACTTGTGTCAGCGCCTGCATAGAGTGAGCTACCTTCTCACAAATCTTCGAGCCTCTCTCTCCTCGTAAATCGTTGGTTTCTTTGGTTTCCTTGGATTCTTTGGTTTCCTATCGTCATGTACTCTGCCCCATGATTCCTTCTCAACTCTCAATCACCGGCCACCGCTGGCTCCTCCGTTTATCGCAGGAGCTCTCTCCTGGTGCCATCATTGACCAGCTGAAGAGATCTCGCGGACTCAATGACAATGCACCATCGGTGCTTTCCGATCCATTCCTGTTCCCAGAAATGCGATGTGCCGTGCAAAGGATTGAGCAGGCGATCCATGCAAGGAAAACCATCGGCATTTTCGGCGATTACGATGCCGACGGCATTACGGCAGCGCTCCAGCTGGAGCGGTTCTTCCGCCGTCATGGCATCGATCCCGTCGTTTATCTTCCGGACAGAATCGCTGATGGCTACGGACTCAAGAAGAAAAGCATTGATGCATTGCATGCAAAAGGCGTGACGCTCCTGATTACGGTCGATACGGGCATCAGTGCGCATACGGAGATCGCGTATGCCAAGTCGCTCGGCATGGATGTCATCGTGACCGATCACCACCGGGTGCAGGGTGGCAGACCGGACGCATTTGCCGTGATCCATCCGCTCATTCCGGCAGGATTCCCGAACAAAGATCTGGCGGGGGCAGGAGTAGCTTTTACGCTCGTGCGCGGGCTGGAAGGCAGCAAGCCATGGCAGGGGATCGAGGAAGATGTGTTACTCGCAACCATCGGGACGGTCGGCGATCTGGTGCCGCTCACGGGGGAAAATCGTCTGCTGGTGATCAAGGGACTCGCGTGCGCTGCCAAACTGCCGCCGTCGCCGCTCAAAAAATTGGTCGATGCGGTACAAGGCAAGAGACCGCTCACGAGTGGAGATATCGCCTTCCGGATTGTTCCCAGGATCAATGCCGCCGGTCGCATGGCACATCCGGACATCGCACTCCGGGCGATACTGGAAGGCGGAGAATTTTTGGAACAATTGCATACGCTCAATGAACGCCGCCAGGAACTCGTCGAAGAGCTGATGACGATCGCAACGGGTCTCGTCGCTGTCGATGATCCATTCATAACTATCGTCTCAGAACACTTCACTCCGGGAACAGTGGGGCTGATCGCGAGCCGCCTGACGGAAACATACGGACGCCCGAGTCTTGTGGGAGCCGAAAAAGGCGATGAGGTGGTGGCGTCACTCCGGAGCACCGACGACATCGATCTCTTCGAATGCCTGATGCATTCGACCATCCGACCACTCCTCGTCACATGTGGCGGACATGCGAAAGCCGCAGGTTGTACGTTCAAACAATCTTCAATCGGTGATCTGCGATCAGCGCTGAATGCACTGCTTTCTGATCGTGGAATCACGGCCTCTTCCTTGGTTCCAACACTGCAGATCGATGCTTCGATCGCCGAAAATCCAACCGTGCAATTTGCGACGGCACTGGAATCTATGGCACCGTTCGGACAGGGAAATCAGGAGCCGCTCTTCCTTCTGCCAAAGAAGAAGATCACCGACCTCCGGACCGTCGGAACAGAAAATCGCCACCTCCAGTGTCGCATCGGCGGCATCAAAGGAATCGGATTTGGTCTCGGGAATCTGATGCAAGAAATCAGCAAAGACAAAGAGTTTGATGTCGCGTGCAAGATCGGCATCAATGAGTGGAACGGGAGGAGGGAAGTGCAGGTGTTTGTGGAAGATATCCGAATGTCAGTGAAAAGATGAGAGGGCGGAAGGAATGTAAAATGTAGAATGTAAAATGTAAAATTATAATGAGAATAAGCCAAAATTCTGACCTTCGTCATTCTACATTCTACATTGTAAATTTTACATTCGCCCTCACACCGGCACCAACTCCCCCTCCATCGCAAATACTTCCGCAACCGGAACACCCAGTGCGACGGAAATCTTCAGGGCAAGCAACACAGACGGATTCGTAGCGCCTCGCTCAATGGACATGATGGTTTGCCTGCTGACGCTTACGCGAAGAGCCAGCTCCTCCTGTGTCATGCCTCTTTCAAAACGGAGGCGGCGGATGGCGTTTGTGAGGATGGCTGGCATGGGAGGCGCTATCGAAGTGACGGAATTGAATTGTACCGAACGAAATGGAATGGGCAAGTGCAGAAAAGTGTGTATGTATCACCTCACAAAGATTTTTTTCTGCCAGAGCGACTTTTTGCGCAGTGGAGAGCGGATCGGTACAATTTCCCGCAATGATTCCTTCTCCGTTTCACGGGATTTTCTCCTCCGCTTTCACGGCGGCAGAGCGGGAGGTGCCTAAAAAGGAGATGAAGAAAACGCAGGATCATGTAGGTGGATTCACCGCATCGGAAAGCC
>CAINWJ010000027.1 GCA_903854455.1 Candidatus Peribacteria bacterium
GATCGGTGGAGACGATACCAATGATGTTGTTGTCTCCGTCACGATCACACCGACGCACCGCATTCTCCTCCGTCGTATCCAGACACACCGCCTCGCCCGGCATCAACAATCCCTGTTTACTGATTACTGATCCCTGATCCCTGATCCCTGATCCCTGATCCCCCTCTCTGAACCACTCCGCATAATCCGCACCGTGTGCGTTGAATGTTCCAGCCGTATACACGGAACCGGAAGCATTGACGCGGAAGACAGTCGTTCCCGTACCACTCACCGCTGTTTTGATCTCGAGCACGTTGGCATTGCCGTCCTTGTACTTCGTACTAAGGAGGATGCCGCTGCCGAATGTGCCGAAGTCACTCACGACCAATCCGCCGGAGGATGAGAGCAGATCGCGGGCATGGAGCACGGTGCCGGAGGCGTTGGTGATCCCGAGTGTGCGGACATCCAGAGCTTTCACGGCATTGATGAGAACAGGGGTGATCTGCTGATAACGGATCCCTTCCACGATGCCGTTCCTCTCGAACACGAGCCGCGGATCAACCTGTGCTACCTCTTCAGCGATCATCCCAATGTCCGGCGTGCCATCAGCCTTCCAGCGGAAGCTCACCGGACGCATCTTCTGCAGTGTTGCAAGACCAAGCGACAGATCTTGTACATCCTCCTTGTAACGGATGGAGGAAGAGCAGGTTACAAGCATGCCGGTCGAGGAATAGCAGAGACTGTTATAGATACCATTGGACGGCGCGATGACGCCGACTTTGAGGGATTTGGAAACAATCACATTACCCGACATCGTCAGTGTCTCGGCCTTGGAACGGAAGATGGAGGCATCGAATGTTCCCTGGTATCCGAAGAGCAGATGTGGCGTGCGTGCCGCATTGTTCACATTGGCATTGAGCACGAGAATCGGTGCATTCGTCGCAGTGCTGGTGATGTACGTGCCGGTGGAATTTGCAGCCTGATTCACAACCAGTGCTCCGGACCCCTGGGTAACTCTCTGCGTGACCATGATCAATCCCGAGGATGTCAGCCACTTCTCGATGTGCAGCATGTTTCCTGAGTACGTACCACGATCGGTGATATTGCCTTTCACGAGCAAGGCACCGGAGATCGAGGCGTTGCGGGAAATGGTGAGACTGTTGCCGGAGAGCGTGCCACGGGTGGTGATGTTGCCGACGGAGACGAGTGAACCGGAGATGGTCGCATTGCGAGAGATGATCAATAGACCACCCGAGAGCGCATTCTGTGCAATGAATGACCCGTCTGTTCTGAGCGTTCTTGCGGTAGCACGGTACAGGTTGGTATCGAACGTTCCGTTATAGCCGAAGATCATGTGTGGTGCGGCTCCTGCATTGTCCAGCGACGCGTCGAGAGCAAGGATCGGAGATGTATGAGATCTGGAACGCAGGTAGGCACCGGTCCAGTTGAACGCCTGATTGATCACGAACGCACCGGAAGCCGTGCCGAGGAGTGTCGGATTGATCACAAGTGCACCGGTCATCGTGTCGCCTCTCTGATTCACGAACATCCCCTCGGCTGCACTGTACGATATGCCGCTACCGGCACCTCCCTGATCCGTGCCGCAAGAGAATTTGTTGTTATTCCAGATCAGCTTCCCCGTCGTCGGGTCGCAGTTGGTCAAACCTGCGCCGTTGAATGCAGAGACCCACAGAGATGCGCCTGAAGCGGATCCTTCCCACACCAACGAGCCGGAAGATGACAGTGTCTTCTCGACATGCAGAATGTTTCCGGAATATGTCCCACGGTCGGTAATGTCCCCTTTCACAAGCAAGGCTCCGGAGATATTTGCATTGCGACTGATGGACAACATAGTGCCAGAAATCATTCCGACGACATCGAGCTTGGCACTCGGAGTGGCTTTGCCGATTCCGACGTTGCCACTGGAAAGAATCCTTATGCGTTCGGCATTGTTCGTTCCGAAAATCAACGGAGCTGAGCCAGCGATCGTCCCGATCGCCAGTGACGATTCGTTCCCATTATAATTGGTGATAACCGCTCCGTTCGCGTCAGAGAGACCGAAATAGCTCGTTTGACCGCGAGATGATCCGAGAACCTGCAAGCCAATACCATAATTATTATTATTCAAGAGGGACATCGTCGCTCCTTCGGATACACTCGTCGACGACACTCTGATTTCGGGCCATGATGGACCTGTAACGTGCAATGATGCGAGTGGATCTATGGTATTGATACCGACTTTTCGATCGGTCGTTAGTCTCATAACATCGAATCCATTGCTCTGGAAAGCGATATTCTTGCTGGCAGTATGATCGGAAATGAGAACGCTCGACCCGTTGTATCCAAACAATGCACGATCATTCACGCTCAGATACCCCGCATCACTGATGGCTTCTGTCCCAGCCGAAATTTTCACGATGTCCGTACCTGTCGGACCGGCAATGACTAACTTATTGGACGGACTCATTGTCCCGATACCCACCCTGCCCATGAAGTAGTTATTGCCAACACCGTTGAGCGTAGCGAGACCTCCGGACAGAGTTCCCCTGGTGGTGATGTTGCCGGTTGCGAGTATCGTGCCCGAAGATGTCAGCGACTTTTCGGCATGAATAATTGATCCGGACATCATCTGGAGCACCTTGAGACCGAGGTAGCCGGAGGAGAGATTAATCGTAAGCGCACCGGTCATGGTGTCACCTTGTTTCTTTACATACCGCAGATCGCCGAGTGTGAGCACATTGCCGGAACCAAATGAACTGGCACTGCCGGTCTGATCCGTACCGCAGGAGAATCTCTTCGTGGTCGCATCCCAGATGATCTTTGAAGTAGAGAGATCGCAATCGGTCAGACCAGCTCCCTCAAAGCTCGACACCCACAGAGAAGAACCGGAAGCAGAACCTTCGAAGACGAGAGAGCCGGAAGAGGTGAGTGATTTCTCCGCATGAATCAGGGCTCCGGAAAGTGTATTGATGATCTTGAGTCCAATGGTATCCATACTGCCATTCTTCATATCGATCGTAAGGGCACCGGTCATGGTGTCACCCTGCTTCTTCACGTACCGGAGATCTGCAGTGGACTGATCCAGCCCAGTACCGGATGCCTTGTCGATACCACAGACGAAACGCCCATTGCTCCATGTCAATTTTCCGTCTGTAGGATCACAATTGATCAATCCTGCACCGCTGAACGAGGCAACCCAGAGAGATGCACCGGAAGCGGAACCATCGAAGACGAGAGAGCCGGAGGTGGTGAGTGATTTCTCCGCATGAATCACGGCTCCGGAGAGTGCATTCACGATCTTCAGGCCGACGGTGTTGATGGTGCCGTTGGTGATATTGATCGTGAGTGCACCGGTCATGGTGTCACCCTGCTTCTTCACATACCGGGCATCGCCGAGTGTCAGCACATTGCCGGAGCCGAAGGCACCGCTGCCGCCGGTCTGATCGGTCGAACACTCGAACGTGCCGGTGGAATTATTGAAGAGCAGTTTCTGATTCGATCCATTGCAGGAACCCAGACCGAAGCCAGCAAGTGTTGAGCCCGAGAGTGAGCCCTCCGTGACGATGGAACCCGAAGAGGTGAGAGATTGCTCAGCGTGAATTGTTGAACCGGACACTGTACCGGTTGCCTGGAATGATCCGTCTGTTCTGAGTGTCGCAATGCCAGAGCGGTAGAGATTGGTGTCGTAATTCAGCCCTCCGGATCCGAAGATGATGTGGTTGGCACCCTGAGTCGAAATCCTGAGACCTGCCAATCCGGCGATGCCCGCAGTACTCACGATATCCATGCCGATCTTCGCCGCATCGTTCGGCTTGATGGTGAGTGTTCCGCTTGCGGTCGCATTCGTATCCGATCGCAGGAGTTGAGACGCATCGACACCGTCCAGCTTGTCGGCATTGTGCGCGTACGGTACGGACCCGAAGCGACGACGCGGAGCGAAGACCTCCGGGTATGTGTTGTCGCTCGCCGGATCGAACTCCACCTGGAGATAGAGGGAATCCGTCGAGAAATCCACACTCCCCGTCATGGAGGTCTGGCTGCCGAGCGCTATGGAGAAGAGTCCTCCGGTGAGCGTCACCTGCCTGGTACCGCTATTCCACGTCTCGGTCCACAGCGGACTGCCGCCGGTTGCAGCACTGAAAATCTTGAATCGCATATTATAGGTGCCATTTGCCACTACCACTCCGCCGGAATTCGTGATCCGTCCCTGGTAGTTGATGGGACGATAGATGCCGGAGGCAGCATTGACCTTCGCTACAAAGAACAAGAGGCAGAGGACGATGAACACTGTTGCCAAACGACCAATCCCGCGCAAAGCATTGCGCTCCCTTTCAAATATTTTTTTCTTGAAAAGGAGCGGGATGCTTCCCGCGGTCAATCGACCGATAGCTTGCAGCTTGTGGCTTGCAGCTTCAGAGAATCGCCGATACTGGCGCAGGAAGATGATCATGGAAGAGTAATGTCTGTGGAAGGGGCACCATGCAGTCCTTCGATGAATTGGTCCGGTGCCGGGAAGGGCATCGCATCCATGCGTGGCGAAATCGGTTGTGTCGATCGCTCGAAGAGCGCGATGCCGACGAGCATGGAGATGAAGACGATGTTGATGAGCAGACTCGTCACCGCGATGAACTTGATGAGTCCGGAGAACGCCGCCCGCGGGGCAGCCATCTCCGGCACATGCACATGCACCACCGGAGAAAGATTGCCGCTTGTCCGGTTTGATGCATCGTTCACCTCGACTTCAGAAATCGAATCTGCATTTTCGATATCCGTCGGCTTCGGCGATGATGGCGCGGGAGCGGTATCCCCGATGCCATGCTCGATACGCTTCTTCCAGTGCAGTGGTGTCTCCGCAAAATACAGACACTCTCGATCGATGATGCGACCGACCGTGGAAGACGAAACGGTGATGCCGTGCTGTTGCCGGAGCATCGACGCAATGCGCTCTTTCCCAAGGAGCGGCGACTCATGGCGGTACCGCCGAATCAGCTCGATGGCTTCCTGCGACACCGTCTGCAGATGATCACCATGACCGTCGTGTCCGCGATCGAGGAGCGAACGCGGATCCAGAGGATCGAACTTTTCGAGCCACCGGTGGAACGTGCTGCGTGAAATTCCAAAGTGTCTGCAAAGTTCCAGTACCGTCGGACGGTGCTCGACGAAATAGCGAAGCACGGAGAGTCGCTGAATGACCGACGGGTGACAACTGCTCATCGTCGCATCAGTGATGAGACGTGTGAGTTCTTCGACCGATGGCAGAGTTTGCTTTGTCATTGATTTTGTATTTTTATTTCAAACTGTCAATCATTGTAACATAAGTTCATAGTTTTCACAAGTATGTTCCAATGATCCGGCAAACGACCTTCCAGAACAGCTGTGCCTGTTCTGCGATTCATTCGATGATCTCACGCAGCTGAATCAAGGCTAAACGTATGTTCCATGCCCTGAACTTCTGCCCTGAACGTGTGATCTTTCACTTCATTCAAGCCAAGAAAGCAGGTTCACGTCTCGTGACACATCCCTGGAGGTGTGGCGCGAGCCTCGGGCGAGCGATCATACGAACGAAGCTTCATTATTAATTTCAGGAACAGGTATCCCTGGCGGTCGAAGCCTTGGCGGAGGCTGCTACCTGCGGCGCAAAAAAATTACATAAAACTCATATCGAATATCCGCGGGTAGGAAACCCGCTCCCAATCAAAAAGTAGGAAACCCGCTCCGAATCAAAAAGTATGAAACTCGCTCCCAATCAAAAAAATAATCAGTACCACCCTCTTTCCTTGACGTCATCCTCCTCTTGGCACCTCTCCCATTCTGCCCACTGGACATCTCCTCAATAATAATTTCAATCGATCAATGACCTTTTCCAGACAACAGAATCGTGATATAATATTCATGTGTCACAGTCAACAATAACATCCATTTGGGAGGAAGCGCTCACCCGCAAGGCTTCAGACATTCACATAGTGACGGGCTATCCCGCCATGCTCCGCATCGACGGCATGCTCACTTCGGTCGGGGAAAAACCCGTGTCGAAATCCGAGGTCACGAGCCTTCTCAAATCATTCCTAAGTGAAGCGAGTTACCAGCGCTTTCAGAAGGAGCAGGATCTCGACTGCTCATACACGATGAAGGACGGCACCCGCTTCCGGATTAATTGCTCCATCGTCAGTGGAGAGTCTGCCATCGCAGCGCGGCTTATTCCGAATACCATTCCGTCACTGGAAGAGCTCAGCATGCCGCAGGTGGTGATGGATCTGGCGCGTAGTAGGAATGGTCTCTTACTCTTCACCGGACCGACTGGCACGGGCAAATCCACCTCACTGGCATCATTGATCGCGAGCCGCCTGGCAGAAGCACCGGTCAACGTCATCACGTTGGAAGATCCGGTGGAGTTCCGCATTCCTCCGGGAAGAGGGATGGTGCAGCAGCGTGAGCTCGGGGGGGACGTCAGTTCATTCCCGGAAGGACTCAAGCATATCCTCCGTCAGGACCCGGACATCGTCATGGTGGGTGAAATGCGCGATCTGGAGAGTATTGGTTTAGCCCTGACTCTTGCTGAAACCGGACACCTGGTGATGGCAACGCTCCACACCCCCAATGCCGCACAAACCATCGATCGCATCATCGACGTCTTCCCGCCACACCAGCAGGCACAGGTCCGCTCGCAGCTCTCCCTCATGCTCCGCGGCATCATCGCCCAGCGCCTCCTGCCGAAGAAGGGCGGTGGTCGCATAGCAAACCGCGAGATCCTGGTTTTGAATCCGGCAGTATCCAACATCATCCGCGAGAACCGCATTCAGGAACTGTCCTCTGTGATCCAAACAGGGCGCAAGGAGGGAATGGTGACATTTGAAAAAGATCTGCAGCGACTGAAAGAGGAGGGATTGATTGAAGAATAGTGAGGAATGTTCCCGTGAAAAATAGCGGACAATTCTTCGTGCGAACCCAGAAAAGTATAAAAATCATTGAAAGCATGAAAAACGGCATTCAGATCGCCTGAAATCTGTTCCGTCACCCAAAAGAACAGATCTGAGAAAATCCCAATTGAACTGTGATTCTTCCTCTTGCCGATGCAGAAAATAGCCGATGATCCCATGATCACCCAATTTTCGAGGATCTTGACTCTTCAAAAGAACACCGTAGAGTGCCAGTTTCCATGAACGCAACACTTCCCACCGGCATCGAACACTCTCTTCGCGAGGCCGGATTCTCGGCGACGGAAATGCTGGTGTTACGGCACTTAGTCGAGTCTGAAGCGCTCACCGTCCGGGAAATCGCGAACAAGACCGGCAAGTCCACCGGTGTATTGGATCAGTCGATGAAGAAGCTCATGGGCAAGAAGATCGTCGAGCGAACAGTGATTAATGATCAACCGCGCTACCGCATCCGCTCACTGGACTCCATTCTGCGGTGGCTCCGGCAAGATATGGAGGAGCGCCAGGCATCCATGCAACGCCAACACCTGAGTATTCAGCAGTTCCTTTCGTCGCTCAAGGTCGACCGCGTCCGTCCAGACATGGAGTACTTCCAGGGGCAGGAAGGGATAGAGCAGGCGTACCTGAAGCTGCTGGAGAGCGGCGGAGAACTGCTGACCCAATCCCCCATCCTGACCACGGCGGAAGACGATCCTCTGCGCGCATTCCGCGTCGACTACTTCCGCAAGCGCCAGTACCGCAAGATCTTCCAGCGTGTCATCGCCCCGGATACGTCGCTGTCCCGCCGCTTCCAGTCGCGCGATCACTTCGAGTACCGCAAGACTGTCTTAGTCCCACAGTCCGAGTTCCCGCTCTCCTTCGAGAAGACGATCGTCGGCGATACCGTGGCATGCATCAACCACACCGAGCAGTCCGCCTGCTTCATCCGCTATCCGGAACTGGCGAAGACCGAGCGTCTCACCTTCGAGACTACGTGGGCGCGGGCGGTGGAGCGGGAGAATGCCCCGGCACTGCCATCATCGTCAGTGACACCCACAGTCGTTCCGGTAAAGACCAGAGTGCTGTCCAGCGTGCGGGAGTTCTTCCTGAGCAAGAAAAGCATCGCAACTCTGTGTTTGTTCGGAGTCGTCTGTGGAGCGATTACGTTTGGGCTGTACAGGCAAAATTACTCGCTCAACCTCAAGCGTCTGCGGGAACGAGCTATGTCCATCGCCGCGACGGGTGCGATGCAATTCGATCCTGCTGATCTGGATCAGCTGAAAATGATCGATGACATCAAGAAACCGGAGTACGCCAAAGTGATCAAGAAATTGAATGAGATACGATCTGGGAATGACAGAGTCGCATACGCATGGATCATGCGACCAGCGAAAGATAAAAAGGGATATTGGGAATACGTCGCAGATGCCGATTCACTTGATCCTTATGCCAAAATCGACAGTAACTTCGATGGCGTGATCGATGAGAAAGATGCTCTCCAATACCCGGGATTACTGTATGAGGAATTTGATCCATACTTTGAGA
>CAINWJ010000028.1 GCA_903854455.1 Candidatus Peribacteria bacterium
GAGAATCCCTGTTTCAGGAAGGTCGATGATGACAAAGGGTGTCCGAAGCGCATTGTCATCCACATATACGGGATTCCCGTTGGTATTCCAGGGAAGAAAATCGGGAGACGCGATTTGCAGCTCACGTATGAAAGAAGCCCAGAGCAATTTCGCCAACTTCCCCGCGAGCATTTCATCCGCCTTGGCGTCAGGATGCTCCGGTTTCGTAGGCCATTTCCCCGTAGATTTTTCTGTGACATTCCCTGATTTGTCTGTGCCGATCATCATTTCCAGGGCGCAGCCCCTTTGAGGGTATGTCTGGACAAATAAATCGAGACTTTTGGATGAGAGGAAGCCCGCTCTTACTTCTGAGCCAGACATTCTGGTCAGGCAGACGAGACCATCGCCGGTTTGCCAGTAGATTGTAAATTTGCCTGTGAGTGACTCGATGCACTTCTCCTGTTTTGCATCCGATACCTCCAAATCCTGACGCACCGCAGGATGGATTTTTGCTTGGAGAATGTTTGCCATATGTTCAGCCATTTTCCTGGTGCTCAAAACGCTGACCATGTTCGTCAACAATCTGGTTTCAATTTGTTGTGTCTGTTCGGTTTTCCGTAAGTAGAGGACATCCATAATTCTCTCAGAAATGTACCCATTGTAGAAAGCCTCCTCGAGGATAGTTTGCAAGATAAACATGCTCATCTGCAGCTGGAGATCCCCATTGCTAGACCAATTCTTAGTTTCCAGTGAACGCTGTAGGGACAGGAGGCAGTGAACTTGCTGCTCTGGGGAGAGTTTGGCCAAGCTTGCCAGTGTGGATTGCAGAGCGAGCCAGAGTTCATGCGCCATTCCAATAGGCCCCTCTTCTGGATTGAATGTGGAATACTGGATCCAACCCTTAATGACCCTGGCTGACTCCGACTCGAAATGGGCAACGGGGTCTAGCGCTGATTCCGAAGCCAAATCGACCTTTGCAGGATTGTCACTTACTCCAGTCTCTGTAGCGGCCGCCGTTCCCCTCTTCCTCTGATCGATCAGCGCACTAAGAAAAGAAAATGTTGCTGTACCTCCTCCGCTCGTGATTAGACGTTGTCGGTATTTTTCAAGCTGAGCTTCAAGTTCAGGGAGCTCCATTCCGGAAAATCGTTCTTCGAGCTTTCCTTGTTCCTGCCGGGGTTCTTGCCGAGATTCATCATGATGGCGGCGTTTGCTCATTCATAGTAATTATAAAATATAATGCTATTTTTAGCAAACTATATTTTCTTGGCTTACATATGCTCTCCATACCACTCCACCGCCTTCCTAATCCCCTCTTTAAATGGCGTCTTCGGACTGTACCCCAGCACCTTCTTCGCCTTGGAAATATCGGCGATGTAGCGGATGACTTCGCCCGTGCGCGGTTCGGTGACGGTGATCTGGGATGAACTGCCAACAAGTGCCTTCACCTGCTCTGCCAGCTCCAGAATGGTCGTGCCTTCGCCGTAGGCGATGTTGTACGTCGTATTCTTGGCAGTCTCAAAATTCTCAATCCCCTGCATGATCCCGTGCACGGCGTCGTCGATGTAGGTGAAGTCCAGACACTTATCCTTACCGAAAACCGCGAGTGGCTTATTGGCGCGAGCCAGACGGATGAACTGGGGAACGACCCGGACAGAATCGTCGTATGCGCCGTAGACGTTGCTGAAGCGGAACGTGATCTGATCGATCCCGTAGCAGCGGCGGTACGCCTCCACCAAGGCTTCGCCCGCGATCTTGCTGGCGGTGTACGGACTCTCGCAGTTCTCGATGCGCACCAGATCCTCGGTGTACTTCTTGGCCGGGATATTTCCGTACCCTTCCCGTGAACCGGCAAACATGAACCGCTTCACCCCATTCTTCCGGGCAAACTCCAGCATGTTGAACGTCGTCAGAATATTGTCTCTGGCCCGGTCCGGATTCTCGACCAGCTCGTAGACACGGGCATTGGCAGCCAAATGAATAATGAGATCTGGAAAAGTGGAAAGTGGAAAGTGGAAAGTGGAAAGTATTTTCTCATCGCGAAGATCAATCAATGTCGTGACCTTCTGCACATCCGGAAGCCATTTATTCGGTACCCAGTCGACGCCGATCACCTCATGCTTGGTCTGCAATAGTTTCTCGCAGAGACGCGAGCCGATGGTTCCTGATGATCCGGTAACGAGAATTTTCATGGGAGATGAGAGTGAATCAAGGAAATGTAGAATTGAGAATGTAGAATGACTGAAACCAACATGTCCTTTCTGCAGTTGCATTCTACATTTTACATTCTACATTTTACATTCTTTCTGATTCTCCGCTTGCCCTACACAAAGCCCAAGCCTCTGATAGACTGGAAGCCGTGCTTTCCCTCGTTTTACCCACATTCAACGAAGCCGAGAACATCACCACACTCATCGAAGTGCTGGAGGGTGTGCTGCAGGGAACCGAGCACGAAATCATCGTAGTGGACGACGACTCGCCGGACGGAACGTGGCAGATCGCGCAGAGACTGGCGGCGCGCTTCCCGCGGCTTCGAGTGCTTAGAAGAACCGGAAAACGCGGACTCAGCTCCGCGGTTACGGAAGGATTTGATGCTGCGCGGGGAAACATCCTGGCAGTGATGGATGCGGACGGACAGCACGATGCTGATCTCCTGATCCGGTTACTGAAGGCAATCAATGACGGTGCGGATCTCGCCATCGGTTCACGGTACGTGACGGGGGGCAGTGTCGGCGAGTGGGTACGCGACCGCCGCATGATCAGCAGGATGGGAACGCTGGTGGCAAATCGCGTCTCCCGCGTCATCGTCACCGACCCGCTGGGCGGCTTCTTCATGCTCCGTGCATCGCTCTACCGATCGATCCGTCACCACCTGAGACCGAGAGGATTCAAAATCCTGCTCGAACTCCTCGCCAATGTTCCTCCCGGGACGCGCGTGCAGGAAATCCCACTGATCTTCCGAATGCGGCTCCATGGCAGAAGCAAGCTTTCCCTGAAGGTGCAGTGGCAGTTCATGACACAGGTGTTGCGCCTCATCGCTGCACGAATCGTAGGCCCCACATCTCTGGGTACCGTCTTCACAATCATCTCATGCGTGATCTTTGTGACGATGCTTCCGCAGGCATGGGCTCTACGACTCCTGTACACGGATAGTGCCATCCGTTCGCAAGTGCAGAGCGCACTGACGACTGTCTCCAAACGTGAAGGATGGCGGCTCTCCGACGTTACCTTGCTGTCGATCTCCCCGGATCATCTGCAGATCGAGTACAGGGAACACCTGCGCTCACCACAACCATCGAAACGATGCTCGGTTTCTTTCACCCCACAATTCCCGCTCACATGCGACGAATGATCATCGCCATCGGCTCGCTGGAACTGCTGGCACTGCTGCTGGCACTCCTCGGCATGTGGATGGGTCTACATACGGATGAGGCGAAGTACCTGCTCTCCATCCCCTATCCCCATCCCCCCGCCATCCGGTGGGTCCTGTCACTGGGACTGTCTTTGCCGTTCCACGAATTCCTGATGCGCTTCGTCCTGGCATCGGTCATCGTTCAATCTTCCTGGCTCCTCTGGGATCTGGGAGCGGTACTCCCGCGTGAACGGCAGACGGCACTTATGCTGACGTGGCTGCTGTCCACGGCACTGATCCTGCAAGGAGGCACGGTGATGCTGGCACCCATGACGGCGGTGTTCGGTCTGGTCTTCACGTGCATCGCACTGCACCCGAAAGGAACGAGCCACTGCCGCGGTCCGTGCATCGGTCTCCTGTGGATCCTGTCTCTCTTCAGCACGTACCAGTGCCTACTCTTCGCGCCATTGGTCTGGAGTAGCCTGAAGAATAATCGACCGGGGATGCGGGAATCACTCGCATACTTCTGCATCCCCATCATGCTCCTCGTTCTCTACTCACTGGCTCATCCGCTCAGCATCGTCAGCATGATGAAAGTGTCGACCCAGGATGCGCCCATCGCACTGGCTCTGCGTTTCCACTCCTGGATGACAATCATCGTGATCGCCGGTGGAGGTCTGACATCGGTGATAGGACTGTGGGGAATTTTGACGGGAGGACGCAGAGACCTGCTTCTGACTCTCCTCCTGATCATCGCGTTCATCTTCCTGTCATCGCAGCAGTACTACGCCATCCTGCTCCTGCCGCTTCTTGCCGGAGGACTGTTCCTGCTCTTCTGCCGGCGCAAAGTATCACCGTCCATCTTCATTCCCCTGCAGATCGTGGCATCGATCCTCGTATTGACACTCTGGCCTCCCATGCATGGCGAGAACGTGGCACGGGAAACCCTCGACTTCCTCCAGTCTCACAATATTGTCGGCACCATCGTGATCGACGGACCCTACGGTCATGAGTGGCAGTACGAGAGCCGACAACCTATCCGGACATTCTCAGATGGATTGCGGACGAAGATCGAGGAAGATGCCTCTGTCTTCATTTGCACCAAGAAATCCTGCGAGGATGATATTGATGCGGATCAGTGGAAGCCGCTCTCCGACATGCCGGGTGCATGGATACGGAAATAGGTGATCAGATACGATGACCGTAGCTGCGACATCGAGTCGCAGACGACGATGGCATAGCATCGAAACTTCCGGGGCACGACCCGCCCGGCCTCGACCGGTACGGACGGGTGCCCCGGCTCCAAATTTAGATGTTGTAATACTCCCTATACCACGTTACAAACTTCGGCACCCCCAGCCGTATCGGCGTCTTGGGTTCGAACCCGAGCATCTTCTTCGCTTTGGAAATATCGGCGAGACTGGCACGAACATCCCCCGGCTGCATGGGCAAAAATTCTTTCTTGCCCTTCGTGCCGCAACACTCCTCGATCATCGCGATGAAATCCATCAGCTCCTCTTTCCTTCCACAGCCCAGGTTGAAAATTTCTTCGGGATAATTCTTGTCGATGGAAGCAACGAGACCTGCAACGATGTCGTCGATGTACGTGAAGTCCCGCTGCATCTTGCCTTCGCCGAAAACCTGGATCGGGCGACCCTTGAGGATAGCATCCGTGAACATGAAGAGCGCCATGTCCGGCCGACCGTACGGTCCGTACACCGTGAAGAACCTGTGACCCGTCACCGGAATGCCGTAGAGATGGTGATATGTGTGCGCCATCGTTTCATTGTCCTTCTTGTTTTGCCCGTAGAGCGACAACTGGTTGTCGACACGATCCTCCTCCGACGCCGGCAGCTTGTCATTGCCACCGTAGACCGAACTGGAACTGGCGTAGATCAGTCCGGCGATCTTCTGCACTCGCACTTCATCCAAAACATGGAAGAAGCCTTTGATGTTGATATCGATATACTCCTCCGGATGCTCGAATGAATAGCGAACACCGGCAAGCGCAGCCAGATGCACGACGCGATCAACTCCCTTCATCGCCTTGGCGAGTGCCGGACGATCCAGGATGTCCCCGCGAATCATCGTGAATTTCTTCTCCTTCGCCAGAATCTTCGCCCGCGCTTCCTTCAGTGTCGGGTCGTAGTACGGGGAAAAGTTATCAAATCCGATGACCTCATCGCCACGAGCAAGGAGAACCTGAGCAGTGTGAAAGCCAATGAACCCGGCAGCACCGGTCAGGAGGATTTTCATCGACGAAATTGTAGCAGATGTTTTATCGAAGACACCTGTTTGCTCAGGTATTAGAACGATTACGATCGCTTAGAAAGAAAGAGTATAAATTCGCACGTACTCGATGCTGAACTAAGGGACATTGAGTGGGTTTTAAGCCACATAATTGACAATTTTTCCCAGTTAATTGATCGCACCTAAAAGGACCAAAAACGGGATGTGTTGATCCAAAACAATTCTGACGTACCTCATCCCGTAGAGTAGGAGTTAAATCCATAATAAAATAAACAAGGATAATCAATTAATAAATAAGAATTGTCACTCAGTCAATAATATTTCAGATTGATCTCACTGTTTTGGCTCACACACCTACTCCGTTGTACCTAAGCCCCGCCTCCCGTACCTCCTCCGGTTCATAGATATTCCTGCCATCGAACAGATCCTTCCCCCTCATCATCTTTTTCAAGGCTTTTAGATCAATCCCACGGAATGCATCCCACTCGGTCAGTACCAGCACGGCATCTGTGCCCTTTGCAGCTCCCAATGGTGAACTGGAATACTTCACGTTCTTCGGAAGCAGCGGCTTCGCGCGATCCATGGCGACGGGATCGAACGCGGTGACGGAATGACCGGCTTTGATCAGTGCTTCGATCACGTCGATGCTCGGTGCTTCGCGCATATCGTCGGTCTTCGGCTTGAATGCCAAACCCAGAACCGCAACGTGGGACTTCTTCTTCAGTGACTTCAATACTTTCGCGATGAACCGCTGGCGCTGGTGCTGATTCACCGCATCCGTCGCCTCGATGATCGGAAGCGGAACATTGTATTCCTTTGCCGTCGCCATCAGTGCCTTCACGTCCTTGGGGAAGCAACTCCCGCCATAGCCGATGCCGGCGTGTAGAAACTTGGGTCCGATGCGGTTATCCAGCCCCATTCCCCTCGCAATATCGCGAATATTCGCTCCCGTCACCTCGCAGAGCGGAGTGAGCATGTTGATGAAGCTGATCTTCGTCGCCAGGAATGCATTGGAGGCATACTTCACGATCTCGGCACTCTCACGACTCATGAAGACGAGAGGCTTCCCGACGCGGGTGATCGGTCGATACAGATCTTCAATGAGAGAAGAAGCAAAAGATTCAGAGGAACCAGAAGAACCAGAGGAAAGGTCGGAAACTTCATGCCCAACATTCTTCTGGTTCCTTTGGTTCTTCTGTTTCTTCTGGTTCCTTGCATTGATTCCAACCACAATCCGATCGGGCATCATCGTATCTGTCACCGCCATGCCTTCGCGGAGGAACTCCGGATTGCTGACGACGGGCACGCTGACCCTTAGCCCGCGCTTCTTTAAGATCGCTGCGATGCGGTCCTCGCACTTCTTGCCCGTTCCGACCGGCACGGTCGATTTGTTGACGAAGATGAGATCGTGATCGATGTGCTGCGCGACGGTCTCAGCAACGGAAAAAACAGCCCGAAGATCGGCTTTGTATCCTTCGCCCGGAGGCGTCGCCACAGCGGAGAACAGTACCTGCACCTGCGGCAGGACCTCGATCAGGTCAGTAGTGAATGACAGACGACCACTCTTCAGATTCGACCGGATCAGCTCCTCCAGTCCCGGTTCGTAGATGGGACTCTTGCCCTTCCTAAGCATCGTCACCTTCTCATGATCGATGTCGACACCGATCACTTCATGCCCCAGCTCCGCGAAGCAAGCAGCGGAGACCAAACCTACATAACCGGTACCGACAATCGCGATCTTCATGCAACGAGTGTAACGAAGTAATGTAAAATGTAGAATGTAAAACTTGTAGTGAGCGTAGTCGAACTATGCAGAATTTCTGCAGAAACAGCCCGATTGCCGCTTGCGCATTCTACATTCTAAATTATACATTCTACATTCCGCATGCGTTTCCTCATCCACGGTTCCATCGCCTACGACTTGCTCCTCCACACGGAGAGCTCATTTCCGGATGCCATCAACCCCAAGGAATTGAGTAAGCTCTCGGTCTCCTTCCTGGCGGAACATATGGAACGGCACCACGGAGGAACGGGTGCGAACATCGCGTGGAACAGTGCGCTGCTTGGCGATACGCCGATGCTCGTCGGCGCAGTCGGCAATGATGGAGATGACTATCTGACATTGCTCAAGAAACGTGGCATCGATGTGAGCCTGGTCGAACAGAGAAAAGGAGAAGTGACCGCAACCGCCATCATCGGCACTGATAGCGCGGAGCGGCAGATCACGTTCTTTCATCCGGGAGCGGACGGATCTGCAGGGCTGCCGGACTGTAGTGACCTCAGCGAAACGGTCGATTTCGGTATCGTATCGCCACGGAATGCCAAGCTGATGATCGAAGGTGCCGGTGCGATGGCGGCGGCAAAAATCCCCTACCTCTTCGATCCCGGACAACAGGTGATCCTGTTCGGTCAGGATGAGTTCCGACGCGCAGTGGCAGGAAGCAAGGGTCTGGTGATGAACGAGTACGAGTGGGAACTGGCATCCAAAAAGCTCGAATGGACGGAGAAAGACGTGCTGCAGACTTGTGGCTTGCTCGTCATTACACTCGGTGAGCGGGGTTTACGATTGGAGAAGAAAGGCGAGCGTCATGACATCCCGGCATGCAAGCTGAGTCAACTGAAAAATCCCACTGGTGCGGGTGATGCGGTCCGTGCGGCACTGCTCCATGGCCTGTCGCGGAAATGGTCACTCGTCGATACCGGTCGTCTGGCGGCAGCCATGGGATCGTTGGTGTGTGAGCAGGAAGGGACGATGCTAGAAGCACTCGATTGGGAAATGCTTGAGGGGCGAGTGATGGATAATTACCGTGAAAAGCTGCCGAAGTAGTAAAAGGAAGCCAAAGTAACCAACGAAACCAAGGAAACCAAAGAGTTCAAATATTATTTCCTTGGTTACGTTGGAATCCTTGGTTTCTTTGGTTTCCTTTAATTCTCTCTGATACTCTCTCCCCACTATGTCCTTCACCAAAGATCCCAAGCTCGCCGCCCAGGGCAAGCTCAATCTCGAAATCGCCGAGAAGCACATGGGTGCGCTGCTCACCGTGCGCGATGAGTTCAAGAAGACCAAGCCATTCAAAGGACTCACGATCGGCATGGCGCTGCACGTGACGAAAGAGACTGGAATTTTGATCCGCACGCTGACCGCCGGAGGAGCCAGGGTCGCCATCACCGGGTGCAATCCCCTGTCGACGCAGGATGACATCGCCGCGGCACTGGCGGAGGAAGGTGTGGAAGTCTGGGCGTACAAGGGCGAGAGCCGCGAGGATTACTACAAATTCCTAACCGCGGTGATTCAGACCGAACCCGACATCACCATCGACGACGGTTGCGACCTGGTGACGGAGATCCACACCAAGCACAAAGGACTCCTGCCCAAGCTGATCGGCGCATGCGAGGAAACGACGACGGGCGTGATTCGATTACGTGCAATGGAGAAGGAAGGTGAGCTCAAGGTTCCGGTGATCGCGGTCAACGACAACCTGACCAAGCATCTGATGGACAATTACTACGGGACGGGGCAATCCACGCTCGACGGCATTCTTCGATCGACGAACATGCTCTTCGCAGGCAAGACGGTGGTGATCCTGGGCTACGGCAGCTGCGGCAAAGGAGTCGCCATGCGCGCCAAAGGCCTGGGTTCACAGGTGATCGTGACGGAAGTCGACGCGTTCGCTGCACTGCAAGCTGCCATGGACGGTCATCGCGTGATGACCATGGAGGACGCCACGCCGCTCGGCGACCTCTTCATCACCGTCACCGGCAACATCCACGTGATCCGCATGGAGCACATGGAGAAGATGAAGGACGGCGCCATCCTGGCAAACTCCGGACACTTCGATCACGAGATCGACATGGCGGCACTGGAGAAGAAGGCGGCGAGGAAGCGAAGAGTCCGGCATTACCTCGACGAGTACAAGCTAAGTAGCGGTCGCGTGATCTACGTCGCCGGCGAAGGACGACTCGTGAACCTGGCATCGGCGGAAGGTCACCCGAGTGAAGTGATGAGCCTGAGCTTCTGCGGTCAGGCACTCGCCTGTGAGTATCTGGTGAAAAACAAAGGCAAGCTTCAGCCGACGGTCATCACACTGCCCACGGAGATCGATGACCGCATCGCCAAGCAGCAGCTGATCGCGATGGGTGTTGCCATCGATGAGCTGACGCCGGAGCAGAAGAAATACTTGGGGAGCTGGAGGGAGGGAACATGACGGAATGTAGAATGTAGAATGTAGAATGTAGAATGTAAAATTGTGGCTATAGTAAGCCTTTATGTTGATACTGATAAAATAAAAGTTGCGTACAGATTGGCAGTCAATAGAATGACGCGGATTTTCCTAAGACTTGTATGCGCGATGCGAACATTAATTGGAAAGAAGTAGCCATATTCCGTCAGCAATTATTGAACGAAAAAAGAAAATGGATGATCGAGAACGGTGAAGATAGTCCTATCGAGATCAGTCGTCTCAACCATCGAATAGATATTTATGAAGAATTGAAAAGAAAAAGAGGACCAAGACCAAGTAAATCTCAGAAGCAATAATCCCAATTGCCCAATTTCTCGCATATCTCTGCGGTAAAACAAAATTTTCAGCCAAGATGTTTGACAGACTCTGACAAATCCTTACAATGCGCGCAACTTTTGTACTGGCGAAGCGGTACAAGCTTTTCATCTTCTAATCCCATGAAACCCCAAGAAATCCAATCTCTCAGGCAGCAGCTACGCGAAGAAGTTGCTCAGGTAAATAAGGAAGCTGAGGGAGTTGAAGAAACTCAGAAAACAAAAAAGGTAATTGCACTACTTGCTCTCGAACTACATAAAGCAATTGAAAAGGCGATTGAGAAGCCGGATCTGACATATTCAGACATCTCTCGAAGAATTGCTTGCCTTGGAAGGAGAATTGACGAATTTATGAAAAGAAATGTAGATCTGAAAGTGCTTGAAAAAGAATTGACTGGTATCGACAAAGAATCTGGCGATGACACCGTTTCGATTGCTGAAGATGAGACAGTAGTGATTGCTGAAGATGAGACTCCTGATGGAAGACCTTCGAAATCCGAACTTAAACGGAGGAGATTTAAACAGGCGAACGCAGAGAGAGATGAGAGAGCCCAAGCTCAAACACATTTCAGAACTGTCAGGGAGCTAGAAGCTCATGTAATAGCATTCCTTGAAAAGAAAAAAGCAGGCGCAGAGTGTCCTGCAATGCAAGAAGTGATTCAGCGTGTTGCTTTTGCGGAAGGAAGTGGAAATCTTGAGGTTAGTTTGGTCAAATACGTTCTTACTCAAGCTGAAAAAAAAGCTGCAAAATACTCTGATCAAAACGAAGGCAAAAATAAAAAAAATAAGAAAGTATATGTGTAATCTCAACATTCCAAAGATAGGAAGCCGCCACGGAACTGCTAGTCGGATCCACGTTGTTCGCGAATGCCAATGATGAAACTGCTGGTCCCTTCCGAAAAAATCAATTGTTGTGATGCGCTGGGAATAAGAAGAGGTGCCCGAGGTCAGCCACGAACCGGAGCGAAGCGACTGGTTCAAGTTCGTTTGAGATTATTGTATGTTACCCTATAGCCACGGAGAGGTGGCCGAGTGGTCGAAGGCGCGCGACTCGAAATCGCGTAGACCCCAAAAGGGTCTCGAGGGTTCGAATCCCTCCCTCTCCGCCACTGTGTCAGTGCTGCCTGTCCCCGCACAAAGCATTGTGCTCCTTTACTAGAAAGGCGAAGTATCGCAATACAACAAGGGAGCGGAATGCTTTCCGCGGAGTAAGAGTCTCACAGAAAGAATATCTGTCTGTTCTTTTCCAGCCCAGAACGGAAATTTTCTCATCAGATCAACAAGAACCAATGCCATCAACAATGTTCTCAAATAGACAATGATGACTGGGGAATAGGAACTTCATAGCCTGATGTCATGTTCCAGCGCCACCCCATCCAGAACCAACACCTCATGTTGGTGACAACGAATACGAAAGATCGCATCCGGATATTCGCAAACCCTGCTTGTGCTAGAGAAGCGGTGGAAAGTCTGTACAGAGTACAGTGCTGGAAACCCTTCTTCCTCTTCGGATTCGTCATCATGCCCGACCATTGTCATTTCCTGATGAACGTCCCCGAGCACGGATCAATTTCAAAAATCATGCAGGCATACAAGAGATCCGTATGCTTCGAAATCGGCAAAGCGATCTGGCAAAGCCGATTCCATATCAAGATCGTTCACTCTTGCGGACCAGTGCTGAAATACATACACATGAATCCGGTGCGACAAAACCTCTGCCTGGAACCTGCAGCCTATCCATGGTCATCAGCATCGGGAAGGTGGGATGTCTGTGACCTGCCCATGGAATACTGATGTCCAGATCAATCTGCTTGGGAAGCCTGTCCCCGCGGAAAGCATTCCGCTCCTTTGTGCATTTGGTGGTGTCTGCCTATCCAAAGAATGATGGAAATACAAACAAGAAATACAGGAATGAATATTGTGCTTATATTAGCGAAGAAACTTACTTTTTAGCCTGACACTTTTCCCCTACCTACTTTTTTAACCTGACACTTTTTTGGGCATGAAGAATTGGGGAAGAGTATTGCTCTTACCATAGCCCAAAGCTCTCATGAATTACCTACATGCCCCATTTTTTCTATCTGCCCCATTTTTTATAAGGGAGCGGAATGCTTTCCGCGCGCACCTGACCCTGACCCTACTCCTCCCTCGCCTCCCTCTTCAGCTCCGCATCAATCAAAAGATCCAGATCACCATCCAGCACGCCATTGGTATCACTCGTCTCATAGTTCGTCCTGAGATCCTTCACCATTTGGTACGGATGCAGGACGTAACTGCGGATCTGGCTGCCGAAATCGGCACTGACGTGCGATCCCTTGAGCTTACGCTTCTCCGCCTCTTCCTCCTCCAATTTCTTCTCAAGCAGTTTCGCCTTCAGCATGTGCATGGCACGTTCACGGTTCTGCAGCTGGCTGCGCTCGTTCTGGCATGCCACGACGATGCCGGTGGGGAGGTGTGTCATGCGCACGGCGCTATCGGTCTTGTTCACGTGCTGCCCACCGGCTCCACCGGAGCGGTAGGTATCGATCCTCAGATCCTCCTGCCGGACTTCGATCTCCGTGGTACCGGACATGTCGGGCAATACTTCGACAAGTGCAAATGATGTCTGGCGAAGATTCTTCGCATTGAACGGTGACAGCCGGACCAACCGGTGCGTTCCGCGCTCACATTTCAAATGACCGTACGCCGCGTCACCAGCAACGTGGATCGTCATGGACTTGATGCCGGCTTCCTGCCCGTCCGTCCGCTCGACGACCTCCGTCTTCCACTCCTTGCGCTCAGCGTAGCGCAAATACATACGTCCCAGCATCCCCGCCCAGTCCTGCGCCTCGGTCCCGCCTGCGCCTCCCGAAATGGTCAGGTACGCATTCCCGAGATCGTACTTGCCACCCAGGTACAGCGCTCGCTCGGCAATCTGCCAGCGGCTCATCAGCTTGGCATATTCTTTTTCAAGCTCTGCCAGATCCGTCGCAGCACTCTCCCTCGCAATGTCATGTAGATCCTGCACCTCCGAGGCAAGCGCAATCATCGGCTCCCACTGCTTTTTGAATCCTTTCAACTGTGTAAATAGTCCCTCCGCGCGCTTGTGATCGTTCCACAAATCGGATGCCTGCGTCTGCTCCTCCAGTTTCGTGATCTGCGATGGAATCCCGCGCTTCTCAAAGAGAGTCCTTGCCCATGTTCACTGCACTCAGCAGCTCGGCGAGCTTTTTCAGCAGCTCATCCATGGGAAAGGGGGGAAGATGAAATGATTGTACGGTGAGAGAGACAGAAAGAACAATATTGAGAACGAAGAAACCAAGGATTTCAAGGAAGTTCGTTGGTTTCTTTGCCTCCCTTGGTTTCCTCCAATTCATCGAAAATTTTCATCAGCCCTGATTACTCACTATTCATCCACTACTTCATCTCCCCCGGCACCGGCAATCCCATGATCCGGAGACACAGCGGCGCGATGTCCTTGAGCCCCTTCATGTCCTTCAGATCTTTCGCTGACTTCACGAGCGATGAATGGACGAAGGTCTGCACCGGACTCGTCGTGTGGCTGGGATTCGTCGTCACCCCATCCTCCAGCAGCATGCACTCCGCATTGCCGTGGTCCGCGGTGATGATCCAGTCGTAGCCAGCCGCTTCCAGCTTGGGCAGGAGGATCGCCAAATTCTTATCAACTGTCTCACACGCGATGACTGCCGCATCCAGCTTGCCGCCGTGACCCACCAGATCGGGATTGGCGTAGTTCATGAGGATGAAATCGTACGTGCCGAGGTTATCGACGACCGTCTTCGTGATACCGGCAGCACTCATCTCCGGCGCATCGGCGAAGTTCGGCACTTTAGGCGATTCAACGATGATGCGTGTCTCACCCGGATACGGCTCCTGCCGCTGGGCGTTGAAGAAGAACGTCACGTGCGCGAACTTATCCGTCTCGCCGACGCGCAGCTGCTTCAAGCCGGCATTTGAAATGGTTTCACCGAGCGTGTTCTTTACTTCATTCGGCGGGAATGCGACGGGGAGATGATCGGAGTAGGGCCCCATACAGGAGACATCGGCCACACGAACAGGGCGCGCAAACTCGGTGAACTTCTCATCTTCCAGTGCGCGGACGATCTGGATCTGGCGATCGGAACGGAAATTCAAGATCACCACCGTGTCCTCGCTCTTGATCGGCTGGAAATCCTTGGTCTTGAGCGGGTGAATGTAGTAATCAGTCTTCTCCTTGTCCGGCGCCTTGGCGTACCACTGCTTGGCACCAACGGAGAGATCCGGGCAATCCTCGCCAACCCCGAGTGTGAGCAGATCGTACGCAATCTTCGTGCGGTTCACGTACTGCTTGTCCCTGTCCATGGCGTAGTACCGGCCAACCAGTGACGCGATCTTCACGAACGTCTCTTTATCAACCTTCTTCTTGAACAGATCGTAGTCGATGGAGAACTGCTGCTCCGGCACGTCGCGACCGTCGCCGACGAGGTGCAGGACGACGCGAGAAACACCACGCTTCTTGGCCATCTGAATCATGGCGAAGAGGTGGTCGATGTGTCCGTGGACGCCGCCGTAGGAGAACAGCACCTCCAGATGCAGCGGACCGTTCTTCGCCTTCGCACGATCGCACGCCGCAGTCAGAACGGGATTCGAGAAAAAATCACCTCTCTTGATGGCCTGATTGATCTCCTCCAGCGGCTGCCACACGACACGACCGGCACCGAGTGTCAGGTGCCCCGGTTCACTGGCGCCCTGCTGCCCGTCCGGCAGTCCCACAGCATTCCCCGACGCCTGCATGATGACATTGGGGATTTCTTTCTCCATGCGCGTGACCGTCGGCATCTTCGCGAGTGTTCGGGCATTGCCGGGACCCGGCGGCGCGACACCGAAACCATCGAGGACAATGAGGCAGAGCTTCTTCATGGCGGGCAACCTACCATTGATGCTCCAGTCACGCCAAGGATTCTGGAGAAAGGGCAATGACCAGAAAACTATACTTGCAAAATAAGCATAAAAAGTGTATAGTGATGACAAATAAACAAATAATTCTATGCCGACAGCTCTACCGACCAACGTCCAGGACGTCCTGAAGAAGGCGCGGGAATTGCTCCCGTCACTGCCGCCTGAGAAACGGGTGGAAGTCGAGCAGTTGATTGAAAAGCTAACTCTGGAGCAAAAGTCCTACGATGAAGGACTCCGAAAGCTTGATGCGGATGTGACACATGAATATTCGCAACTAATCCATGAAGTTGAAAATCAGGAACATGCAGATAATGAAAAATCTGCGAACGCGATACTGGCAGAAGCAAACAAGTAAATATCTTTCATATATTTCATTCCCATTTATTCTATGGAAAACAACTGCGAACCAAAGCGCCCCATACTGAACAGACTCCTCAGAGGAAAACGGCAGCCTGAAGCACGGCAGGAAGAGGAAGTAATGTCTGAAGAAGAGCGAGAGAAAATAAAGGAAAGCATGCAAGAAAGAATGAAGAAAATGAAAGATGCCTCACAAAAAGCAGGAGGAGAAGCAAAGGTAAAATACGATGAATTTGCGAAAGCATACACAGAGAAGAGACAGAGTCTTGCTGATGCTGACACAAGCGTCAGACAAACATTTGAACAATTACAAGCGCTTATTAATGAACATGAACCCGTTGTCACGAAAGAGGTATTTGAAACGGGAGCAAAGAAAGCCAGAGAGAAAACTGAGAATGCAAGAAAGAAATTTGAGGAAGGATCTCTTGATAAGGACGCAAGGCAATACTTTGATAATGGAAAGCAATATTGGATGGCAATGAAAGATGAATATACCTATTGGAAAACTGAAAAACAAAACAATGAAAGTGTCGTGGATCAGGAGCGCATGAGCCAATTACAAGAATCACTGAGACCGCAGATCCTCGCGGTAAATCAAGGTATGGCACTGGCAAGAGTACAAATTGACAAAGCAAATCAAAACGAAGTGAATGAGGCTCTGAAGTTAAAAGCTGATCAGACAACGGTGACTGAGGCACTCAAGTTGAAGGCTGATCAGACAACGATGACTGAGGCACTCAAGTTGAAGGCTGATCAGGCAAC
>CAINWJ010000029.1 GCA_903854455.1 Candidatus Peribacteria bacterium
GCAAAGAAGAACATCGTTCGTCCAAGCAATGCACCAATACAGTTGAGCAATCGCAGAGGAGATCGAAAACCAGACGCAATCTTTTCGAGCAGATATTGAAGGTGATCCAATGCCAAACAATCTGTCCAAACGGCAATTGTTCACGATGAAGACTGCTCGCTACACTCTCCGTATGCCCGAACGAAAACAGACAACACCGCACAGCACATCCTGGATGCCCGCCGTCTACCTGATCTTCGTCCTGCTCACCTCGTACTTCACGTACTTCTACGGATACATGAATCCGCAGGCGTCGTTCTGGGACGAGCCGTACCACATCGCAGCGGCACAGAAATATCTGAACGGTGTGTTCTTCATGGAGCAGCATCCGCCACTCGGAAAGTTGCTCATCGCACTCGGAGAGAAGGTAACGCATTCCAATGCGAAGAACGACATGTTCATTACGACGGATTTCGCCCAGGGGTTCGATAAATTTCCGGGCTTCTCCTTCACCGGCTACCGGCTCTTCCCGGCACTCTTAGGCTGGCTCACGGCTCCTGTTCTGTTCTTCATCTTCCTCTTCATCACGGGATCCTCTCCCCTCTCTGCTCTCCTCTCCTTCCTGTACATCTTCGACAATGCGGAGATCGTCCATAGCCGCGGCGCGATGGTGGACTCACCACTCACCTTCTTCGGCTTCCTGACCGTGCTGATCTTCCTGCACACGCAGGATCGGTCGAAAGCCAAGAGCGACCCCTGGAGACTCTGCATTCTGGCAGCACTTCTCGGCATCTCGTTCGGACTAACCGTCACGACGAAGGTCGTCGGACTCATCTTCATCCTCCTCGTTCCGGCTGTCTTGTACCGGCTGTATCCGTACTGGCGCGGCATCGTCACGTTCCTCCTCGCCTTCACAGCCGGATTCATCATCACCTACGTCTCGGTCTGGCAGATCCACTTCACACTCGCGAGCCGCATCGTCCCGGAACTCAATACGAGCGGCTACTACCATGCATCGGATGCCTACAAGGAAATACTGAAGAACAAAGCAAATGGCTCACTGCGTTCCTTTCCAATCATGCTCCGGGATTCGCTCAACTTCGTCACGTACTACAACAAAGGAGTCCCACGACTCGATATGTGCAAACCGGAGGAGAACGGCAGCCCCGCGTTCCTGTGGCCCATCGGTGCCAAGACTATCAACTACCGCTGGGAGCAGGTGAATGACACGACCTTCCGCTACCTCTACCTCGTCAGTAATCCGGTCGCCTGGGGCTCAGGGTTAATCGGCGTTCTACTGGCATTCTCTCTCATCTCCGGTTCAGTACTGTTCGGAGCAAAGATCAAGCACCGCTTCCTCCTCTTTGTCTTCAGCTCGATGTACGGCGGTTACATGATCGTCATCGGCAGTCTCTCCCGGGTGATGTACCTGTACCACTATTTCGTCCCGCTCATCCTAAGCTTCATCCTCTTTGCACTCGTCATCGAGAACATAGGATCTGTCGGAAAGAAAGTTGTGACGGAGAATGCGAAAACCGTCGCCATGACCTTCCTGGCACTGCTGATCTTCGGAGCATTCCAGCTCTACCGCCCGCTGTCGTACTACCAACCGATCAGCAATGCAGCCGTCATGCAACGCTCGTTCCTGCCACTCTGGGATCTGCGCTGCGTCCGGTCAAAGGACGACATTTGCGACCGCCACAATCCGCTGGTTGTTCCTGTCGCATCCTCCAAAGGAAATTGATCTCCGACGGCAAATACTGTAACTTCCCCGCACTTTTCATCACCTCTTTCCACTTTTCCACCATGCGTCTCACTAAAATCGTCGCCACTTTGGGTCCAACGAGCAACACCGTCGAGGCCATCGAGCAGCTCGCAAAACTGGGCGTGAACGTGTGCCGACTTAACTTCTCACACGGCGACTACACCACACACGGCAAGGTGATCGAGAACATCCGCACGGTCAACAGCCGCGGCTACAACCTGGGGATCATGCTGGATACCAAGGGTCCGGAGGTTCGCACGGGGGACGTGGAACAGAAGATTGTGATCGAAAAGGGTGACCTCGTCCTGTTCACGGGAAAGAAGTCCGCGAAGAAATCCGCCATGAAGACCGTCGTCGTCGATTACGACAAATTCGCCGATGACGCTCCGCATGCCCGCTGCATCGTCATCGACAACGGAGCCATCGAGTTCCGTGTGGAGAAGATCGCCGGAGACAACGTGATCGCCAAGGCACTGGATGCCGGCACCATCGGTTCACGGCGTCACATCAACCTGCCCGGTGCGCACATCAGCATCCCGTCGTTCACGACCAAGGACTGGAACGACATCCGCTTCGGAGCGGAGCAACATGTGGATTTCATCGCCGCATCCTTCGTTCGTACCGGTGACGATGCCCGCAAACTCAAAGCATTCCTGCTCAAGAACAAGAGCGACGCCATGGTGATTTCCAAAATCGAAACGCCGCTGGCAGTCCAGAATATCGACGACATCATCGAAGCCTCCGACGGCATCATGGTCGCACGCGGCGACCTGGGCTCCGAGGTTCCATTCGAAGATGTACCGTTGATCCAGGATGAGATCGTTGCCAAGTGCCGGCTGGCCGCCAAGCCCGTCATCGTCGCCACCCACATGTTGGAAAGCATGATCATGGGTCCGACTCCGACGCGCGCTGAAGTTACGGATATCGCCCACGCCGCCCGTCTCCAGGCAGACTCTACGATGCTCTCCGGCGAAACTGCCAATGGCAAGTATCCGTTCCGCGCCGTCGAGGCCATGATCCGTGTCCTCGTCCGGAATGAACGGATCGAGCCACATTACGATCTGCTCGTCACAGAGGAACACGGAGCACTGGTGTCCATGGACATCGCACGCAGGAAGCAGGCGCTGGCAGCGAGTGTGCTGGCGACGGAGCTCAATGCCGATGCCATGATCGTCATCAGCAAGCACGGTCGCACCGCACGCGCCGTCAGTAACTGCCGACCACTCACGCCGATCCATGCCTTCACCGCACTGCCGGAATGCCAACGTCAGCTGATGCTCATCTGGGGCATCATCCCGCACGTCATCGAGTTCTATGACAATCCGGAGAAGACCATCGAAGTCGCCATCGCGATGTTGAAGAAGCAGAAGCAGATCAAGACCGGTCAGCGCCTCGTGATCGTGTCCGATGCCAGGGCTGCCAAAGCGCAGGTGATGACGATTCAGATACGGCAGGTAGCGTAACTAAAATCACCGCACCCTGAAAGGGTGCTGCTGTTTTATTCATTTGATAACAGCAGCGGCTTTTCAAGCCGCGGCGAATCTAATCCAGGCTGCTCAGATTCAATGCAATCGGCGGCTCGCCCTGCACGTACTTGATCTTCCCGGGTCTCAGCATCGCCTGCACCTGAGGATCGTTCTGCAGTGATTCCAGTGCCTGAGACTGGGCGATCAGCATGTTCAGATTTTCCTGATCGCGGATCAGCTCGGCGCGGGTGTGTTCCAGAGAGCGCAGCTTGTAGCCCTTGGTGGCATTGAGGTTGTTGTGGAAGAGGATCAAGAGCGCCAGCCCGATAATCAGCGTGCCGATGACGAAGAGAAGCAGCACGGTGCTGCCCGACATCATGCGACTAAGTGAACTCCGGCGAGTCGAACTCTCGGAACCTGGGAGCGATGCTGTACCTGCAAAAGCCGTCATACGTTAGGTGCGGTGAGAAGTATACAACTCCGCTTTCGATAATGCACGCAAACAAGCGGATCTGGATCGCGGATTAGTCTTGATCTCTTCGGCAGCCGGACGAACGGCGCGCGGCGTGAGAAGTTTGAATGACGATTGTCCCACGTCGGCACCGGTCACCGGATCCTTCTCCACTGCTACGAGCTCACGGAACTTCTGCTTCACCAAGCGATCTTCCAGCGAATGGAAACTGATGATGCCGAGACGTCCGCCGGGCTTCAGCATGGATGGTCCGACTGCAAGCAGCTGTTCCAGTGCATCCAGTTCGCCGTTCACGAGGATGCGGAGAGCCTGAAACACCTGTGGCAGGAATCCCGGAGCTTTGTAGCCGTAGACGCTGCGGACGACATCGACCAGCTGACCAGTGCGGAGGATGGGGCCGTCCTTACGCGAGCGGATCGCTTCGACCAATGATCGTGCACGCGGCAACTCACCGAACTTCTGAAATGCCGTCATCAATGTTTCCGGATCCAGCGACGAAAGCAGCGCTGCACCAGTCATCCCGCTGGTTCGATCAAAACGGAGATCGAGCGGAGCGTCTGCCCGAAATGTAAATCCGCGCGACGGATCATCGACATGCACCGAGCTCAAACCTATATCCGCGAAGATCACATCGAACTCTCGGCGATCAGACGGAAGGCAATCGGGCAATGATCGAAAATTTGTGTGGATGAAGGTTTTCGATGCAGAGAAATGTTGCAGTGATTCTTCCGCCTGCCGAAGATTGTCACTATCCGCATCCAGCCCGATGAACGAACCAGTCGATCCGATGCGCTGCAAAAATTCCCGAGCGTGACCGCCTAACCCAAGCGTGACATCCAATACCGATTCCCCCGCCTTCGGATCCAGAATCCGCAAGCACTCTGACAGCAGAACAGGTTCATGGGTGAACATCGGCTGGATGGTACAATCATTCATTTTTCAATGCAATTCTCTTCGCTTGCAGAAGGGAAGAATGTGGATTGTTGTACACAATATTTGTTCTAGGTGATGGTACTCAAATATGTACTAGGGAGCGGGTATCTACCCGCGGATATTCAAACTATCAAGCAGAGATTTGTAGAGTCGCAAAAATTTGCGGCTCAGAGACGCCCCCGCGGGGCGTCTCTACAATGGAGATTTGAAATGTACCGGGAGCAAGCATTCATCCTGTACGCCGCAGGTAGACACCTGCTCCCCAAACAGAATTCTGAAATTATTTATTCTTGGGAGCGGGTATCTACCCGCGGATAATCGAACCATCATTCAAATAATCGCACCCCTCATCACACCTTCCAAATCCTTCGTCCTCTCCGTGATGTCACACCGCACCCGAATATCGGCTGCCGCGCGCTGCCCGATCAATGCTGCTTCTAAAGAATTCCGTAGTGCCCATTCAATGGCAGACGCACACGATTCTGAATCTCCAGATCCGAAGAGCAATCCGGTTTCTTTGTCCTTGATCAATGACCGGAGACCCGGTGCATCACTTGCAACGACGCACGCACCGTCCGCCATCGCTTCCGCAGCGACTAATCCGAAGCCTTCCAGTAACGACGGGACGACGACGATGCCTGCACGCCGACGCTCAGACTCATACCGCTCCTGATCGACAAATCCGAGGAGCTGAATGTGCTTTCCAAGATTCTTCTCAGTGATGAATCGCTCGACGGCTGGACCAATCAGATTGGAACCGACTACCGTCAGCATGATCGAAGGGAATCGCATCCGCAGCAGATCCATTGCCTGCAAGATCGTCCACGATCCTTTCCGCTCCTCCAGACGACCGACGTACAGGATCGACGAATAGTCCTTGGATATCGACGAATCCCCTGCCGGAATCGTCACCGGATTTTCGATGACCTGAATCTTGGCTTTCTGGATGCCATAATCCTCACTCAGTGCATTCGCCGTATCCTGAGAGACTGCAACGACGGCATCTGCCATACGATACGTTCTCTGCTCCAGCCGACCCATGAGAATCTTCCAGAGACGCTTGAGTGGTTGATGTAGAAAAACATACGTCGCCTCCTGACGGTACGTATGGTGCGCCGTCACGACGAGCGGACAGTGAGGTTTGCGTAGGAGGAAAACGCCGCCGGAACCTGCATGCACATGAAGCACATCCAGTCGGTGCTTCCGTATGATCGAACCGAGACGAAAAGACAACACCAGTGAAAACAACGGACAACCGCCGGTCTTCCTGAACCGAAATCGTGCGAGCCATGAAACACGATCCTCGGCTGCTGCGCCGGGGGCAATGACGATGATTGAATGTTCAGGGAACATCTGACGCATGCGTTCGACGTACTGCCGGGCAACGATCCCCATACCGCCGATGGCCGGTGCGTAGTCGTAGCTAATGATTCCGATGCGCATGGTAAGAACTGTTAACAGTGAACAGTGAACAGTTAACCGTTAATTTTGCTTATGAACAAGCCATAATGCTTTAGTATTGACATAATTATAATAGTAATTATAATACGCCACTCTGTCCGACTACCCCCTCCTACGCCGGCTAGTCCTTTTGCTGGTTCTCGTGGCTTCTACAGGCCTTCCGGGCACTGTATCCGCCTGGAGCCTGCTGCCCTCCGAAGTCCCGCAGCCAACCATCGCAGAATGGCGTCCGGAAACCGGCGACGTCTTCATCGTCGATACGAAAGAAAATATGGGATACCTAATCCATCCTGACGGAGTACGGACATCATTCATGGTTATCACCGGACAGCGCAGTGTGGTCCGGTACATCGGTCGTGTGTACGATGCAACGACGCCGGTGCGATCCTGGACCGCACTGTCCAAGGAAACCAAGGGTGACCGCATCACGTTCGGCAAGGACGGTACGTTCTTCCGACTCACAAATAACAAAACAGAAGAGAGGACTCCCTACGGCATCCATGGTCATGCTTACGCGGACAAAATGTTCAGTGGCCAAACGCGCTACCGGAGCATGGGCTGCATCATCGTCTCCGACGAAATCCTGGAAATAATCGGAAGAACATTTGCAATGAACGGCGACCGGCTGCCGGTCCTCACGACCTTCGGACTTGAGCAGGACATCGCATCGCTCAGGGATAACCTCATCAAATCTGCGGGGAATACGAATATGACAGCGTACGGGGTGACGCTGTAGATTTCGGGACTTTACACGAGATCAAAGAATGCTGATTGAATGGCTTGCCATCCGAAGCTCTCGATAAGCGTGGAGATGGCTTGCCATCCGAAGCTCTCGATGAGCGTGGAGATGGCTTGCCATCCGAAGCTCCGGCGCACCGGAGCGCAGGATGGCGGAGAGGGAGGCTGACTACGCCAAGGCTTCGTCAGCCAGGGGATTCAAACCGAGGATCCTTTTATTGAGAATTGCTTTCCCTGAACCGGTTTTGAAGTACAGCTCCAGAGATCGAGCCTGCTTCTCTGTAGGAACAGCTATATATGCCCCAATTATAAAAGGAGCATACGGAGCTGTCGCAGGAGAAGAACCATTATTATGTTCACATAATCTTCTCCCAAGATCATTGGTAGAACCTATGTAGGAATAATCAGCTCTCTTGCTTTTTAAAACGTACACGTACCACATAATTGGATGGAGCAAATAAAAGAAAACACCTGATCATACACAAAGATGGCTTGCCATCCGAAGCTCTCGATGAGCGTGGAGATGGCTTGCCATCCGAAGCTCCGGCGCACCGGAGCGCAGGATGGCGGAGAGGGAGGGATTCGAACCCTCGAGGCCTTTCGGCCTGCCACGTTAGCAGTGTGGTGCCTTCAACCGCTCGGCCACCTCTCCATGCTTGCAGTGTATCAGAAACAAATGATAATTCGAATCATTCGACCTGCTGCGTTTATTCCCAGAACCATCGAATGACTCACTCTTGGTAAGCTACTTGACTACCTCATCGTGCCTGTACCCTCGTCGAAGAACTGATTCAGTTGAAAATTCAATTGCTCCTACGTTCCTGACCAAGCGTTGATCCATACATATGCTTTCTCCCAGAGCCAGTAAATGCAGCATTGAACCTTTGAAACATCTCCTCTGTTGTTTCTCCTGGAAGTATGCCAGCTGGTTGCGGCGCAACTGTATCTGTAGTTCCTTCATCCTGACCAGTAGAATCTGCTTGCTCCAGCGGTTTCAAAGCATCGGACATACATAGTGGGGAAATCTGGAGCTACAGAAAGAAGGAAATTGCGCACAGGTATATCACCCTTGCTTGCCAATGCAACTAAATTTTATCATAAACTTCTTTCGTCGCAGTAGAATGCCATCAAATCACTATCTATGCGCTCGCCTTCCCTTGCCGCCTGCCGCCTTCTGTACATCGTAACCGCCAAGTCGGAGGCGGTAAAGATTGCGAAATCCCTGCTCAAGGAACAACTGATCGCCTGCGCAAATATCCTGGGACCGATGCAATCACTTTATCGGTGGAAGGGAAGAATCGAGGATTTAGCCGAGTTCCTGCTGCTCTGCAAGACAACGAAAAAGAATTTTTCTGCTGCCAGAAAGTTGATCGCCAAGCTCCACTCTTATGAATGTCCGTGCATCATTTCATTGCCGATCGAAGACGGAAATGAGAAATATCTCGAATGGATCAGGGGATCTGTATTGAAAGCACTCAAAGATTGAAGCTGTAGAGTCCCGCTTCGCTCCACTAAAGCGGGCTCTCGCGGGACACAGTATCTTGCGACTCACCGCGTCGCCTTCGGCTCCTTGTTCGTCTGCAATTCAACTGTGACGGTGGGAGTGGGATTCGAACCCTCGAGGCCTTTCGGCCTGCCACGTTAGCAGTGTGGTGCCTTCAACCGCTCGGCCACCTCTCCGTGCTTGCAGTGTATCAGAAACGAACGCTGAATCGAATGAATGTCATTCAAATTATCAGCAATGATAGACGTGATCGCTTTCGCTACACTCAGGTGCAAATGAAAGCATCCGTCATCATCCTCAACTACAACGGCCTCTACGACACCATTCGATGTGTACAATCACTCCTGGCAGATGATCATCCTGACAAAGAGATTATCGTGTGGGATAACGGTTCGAACCGTGATGAAGCGAGTGATCTCCAGGAGATGTTTCCGGGCATCGTCGTGGTACGACACGACAGAAATCTCCTGTATGCGGGAGGAAATAATCGTGCCGCTTCTCTGGCAACTGGAGACATCCTGATCTTCCTCAATAACGACACGGAGGTCGATCGGCGTTGGCTGGAACCACTGCTTGGGGCATTCGAAAACAATCCAACACTCGGTGCCTGCCAACCGAAGATCTGTTCCTGGTACCAGCACGATCAATTCGATTTCGCCGGCGGATGCGGCGGCTTCTTCGACTGCATCGGGCTCCCCTACTCCCGCGGGAGAGTCATCTCAACCATGGAGCGCGACACCGGTCAGTACGATGTTGTATCAGACGATCTGGACTGGGTGAGCGGTGCATGCTTCGCGGTTCGCCGGCAGGTGTTTATCGATGCAGGTACCTTCGATCCCGACCTCGGCATGTACGACGAAGAATTCGATCTTTCGTGGCGCATATTGAACCGAGGACACTCGCTTGGATGCTCTCCTGCTTCTGTCATCTACCACAAAGGCGGACAGACCTGGATGGGTGCGTCTGATGTCGTCTGCTTTTACCGGCATCGCAATAACCTCCTGACCATCGTCAAGAATGCAAACGCCTCGACACTGGTACTAATGCTGATGATCAGATTGCCGCTCGAAATACTGGCACCGCTCTTTTACCTCTACACCAGAAACCGGCGTTGTGCACTCGCGCCGCTGCGGTCACTCGTTTCGTTCATAAAACTTTTTCCGAAGTTCTTCGCCAAGAGAAGAAAATTCAAAGCATCATCGATCATTCCATGGAACAGACCGTTGCTTCTGTGGAGATACTTCATGAGAAAGCAAAAAACCTTCGGAGCTATGCACTCCATCATATAACACGCTGCTTGCGTCGCTGATGGGGCAACGTGAGTGAAACGAGTGTCAGAAGGAATGCAAGCGTCATCGTCAGAATACCGGGCAGTGCAAATCGGGTTTCGCCTTGCAGCGTCACCAATGCCTGAGCGAGTGCGTGAAGATACGTAGACCCCAGACACGTCAGGATGACAACACCAAGCAATCTCAAGCGACGTTCTTCCGATCGCATCCGTCGGATACTTTCCGCTATCGCAAGCACTGTCATCATAAGCAACAGAATGATCGTCTTTCTACCCACGGTCTTCGGTAAACGGATGCCGATGACAGTACTATCCAGATACGATGCCATGCGTTCATCAAACCGCTCCAGTCCGGGCAATTCTCGGGATGAGAAGATCCTCTCCCGTGTTGCTCCCGTATTCGACCTGTACGTGAGGTAGTTATAGAAATCGAAAGGTTGAGGATGCCAGAAAAAGACATCCCTTCCTGTTCCAGTCGGAACGATGAACGTCATCCACGCACCGGTCATGAGCCGGAGATACCGGAGCGGATGACGCAGTATCAGCTGCCGTGTCACTCCTACACTCTGCGATGCGATAGCATAACGAAGCTTCCCGAGATCCTTCTCCTTCGAACGGGAAGCATAGAACTGCAGTATGGGATAGACAGAATAGGCTTTCGGAAAGAAGAACGGATTGGCCCCCTCGAATCCGGGAAGTACTTTTCGCTGTCTCACCGCAGCGTGAAAAGCATCATTCACGTTCTGATCGGTGAATACTCTGTCATCCGGCTGCAACAGTGCCATGGTATACAGCACCTGGTGCAGACCGATGAGTGGCGTCATCTCCTGCGTTGCCATCGTTTGTCCACGGACCCATGACTGCGTGACTGTCGGAAGCCAAAGAACAAGCAGCCCAACGATGATCCAGCGCCGGAAATATCCTCTCTCAATCATCGCTGTCACGACGACCAACAACGTAGCGACAAGCAACCCCACCATGAGAGGACGAACCAAATTCGCAATACCGATGAATAGGGTGCCAGTCAGGAGCACCCAGGAAATCCGATGTCTGAAGCTCAAGAGAATCAAAAGAAGTCCCAGTGTCAGCCAGTCGGCGTAGAGCGCGTCCGTCAGGAGAAACCACTGCGCCGGAAGCAGGTGCATCGTCACGACTTCGGATGCAACCATCAGAATGCCTACGATCACCGATCTCCAGACACTCCGTGTAAAGCTCAGAACGATGAGCGTACTCATCGTGATGCAGGCGATCCAAGATAATACTTGCAGCCACACCATCAACATGGGATGTCCCAGAGCCATGGACCATAGGAGCAGCGTTCCGTAGAACGGAGTACGAAAACCCAGCTGAGAAGAGCCTGCAGCCGCATTGAGGTACGAGTTTGTATCCGGAACCACGAACGGCGCAACGTACAGGCGGCTCATGGCAACGGCAACCAGCACTGCAAGAAGTGTAGGGAATAGCACGGCGATCTTCGTGATGTACCGCTCACGCATGGTCGTGAGTATTGTCCATGTCATCCATTCGTTCAATCCGATCCTCTTCTAGCCACTGCTCCACGGCACTACAATAGTCGCATGAAAAAACAATCAATCTACACTCTTTTGTACATCACAACCGCGACCAAAACAGAAGCGGTAAAGATTGCGAAATCCCTGCTCAAGGAACAACTGATCGCCTGCACAAATATCCTGGGACCGATGCAATCACTCTATCGGTGGAAGGGAAGAATCGAGAATGCAACCGAGTTCCTGCTGCTCTGCAAAACAACGAAAACGAATGTTTCTGCTGCGAAGAATCTGATCGTGAAACTGCACTCCTATGAATGTCCGTGCATCATTTCATTGCCAATCGAGGATGGGAATGAGGAATATCTCGAATGGATCAAGGGATCTGTGCGATGAATCACTCAAGCACTGCAAAATTGTTACCAGCAGCGGTCTTTCAGACCGCGGCGATAGAGCAATGTTCAAGGAACTCAAAATTGAAGCTGCTGAGTCCCGCTTCGTTCGTAGATGAATTGGCAGTGCCACGTCGCTCGTAAGCGGAATGGTGGTGCCACGTCGCTCGCGAGCGACGTGGCGGTGGGAGTGGGATTCGAACCCACGAAACCCTTATGGGGTTTACCCGATTTCAAGTCGGGCGCCATAGACCAACTCGGCCATCCCACCATGCATAGTATAGCGAAAAGATGCGTAACCCGTCACTGAACCTGAAACATTTGCCACTCTACGACCTCATCCCCAACCCTTCTCCTTTGCGAAGGAGAAGGGAGCTGTATTGTTTTGTTTTGTACAAGAAAAAACAAACAACCAACAAAACACCTCCCCTCTCCACCTCAGTGGAGAGGGGTTGGGGGTGAGGTCGGAGGCAGCGATGCTGATCGCAGGGTCAGTGAGAGGTTACAGTGCAGCAGGTTTATATTCCTCTATTTTTGTGTTATAATAACAGAAACAAACACCCATGTCTCTCGACCCATTCGAAGCCGGCTCCAGGATTGTCGGTACGGCAGGAAAGATGATAAAAGATTCTGCCCTGACGGTTTGGGATACCACAAAATCTGAACCGGACATGTTCAGCAAACCTGGTGTGGCACTTGCGGAGATCGGGAAGGAATCTGTTCTGCTCCCTGTACGAGGTATTGCAAAGATCTCTTCGTGGGCGATCCGCAAGATGGGAACCGTTCTCCTCGGAACAGTGAAGCTCGGAGCGCAAACAGCCATGATGATTCCTCTGCCAGTCCCACTCCCTGCCGGCTGCAATTCCCTCGCAGAAGCAACATGGAAAATCGGAGTAATGAAGGATGCGTTTGCGGAGAAAGCACGTGGAAATCCGCGAGCGTTCGGAGCTATCTTCGATACGCTCTCTGGTACCATCTCCAATGTCCGCAATGACGCATCCAACCAAGCCATCGGCGAGTATCGAACAGCTGCCTGAACCCATCATCTTCCGCGATGTGCCGACAGTGACTGGCTCTGCACGGGGCAGGACGCTTGGCGTACCGACGATCAACCTGGATCTGCGCGCAATTCCGGCAAATATGAAACACGGTGTCTACGCATGCTTCGTCGAAATCGGTGATCGATCCTACGACGGTGCCATGAGCTTCGGACCGCGGCCATCGGTCAGCGAAGGCATTGCGATGGAAATCCACCTGATCGATGAGCAACGAAAATCATTGCCACCGACAGTCACCGTGCGCATTGTCGCCAGAATCAGAGATATTCGGAAATTCAAAACGACTGCGGCGCTGGTGGCTCAGATTCAACAGGACATCGGAATGATCCGTGATATCCTGCACCCAGAAAGCATGTGAATCATCCGGTAGCTTCTAAAATATCCAATCAGAATTTTCAATTTTCCATTTTCAATTTTCA
>CAINWJ010000030.1 GCA_903854455.1 Candidatus Peribacteria bacterium
CGCCCGTGAGCATGACGATCTTCTGGATGCCGAGGTGCCGAAGTCCGTCGAAGAGCCCGCGGACGTTGTCCCGCACAATGTCGGAGAAGAAGACCGCACCCAGGATCTGCGTGTCGCTGCCCAGGTACACGGCGATCTCGCCACGCTCACGTGCGCCTTCGTGTTCCTTCGCGATCGCAGCATCAATCCGTAGCCCGTGCTCCTCCAGGAATGACAGTCGTCCCAGCATGTACTTCTTGCCGTCAATCGTTCCCATGACCCCGTCGCCGAACCGCTCGGAGAAATCATCCGGATACGCGAGAGTGACGTTCTGCGACCGAGCGTGACGAATCAACGCTCGAGCCAATACATGGGTGGAGAGCTGATCGAGTGACGCGGCGATGTGCAGCACCTCCTGAACGGAAGAATTGAATTGCTCGATCCTGAGCACGGCCGGAATACCGAGTGTCAGTGTGCCGGTCTTATCGAAGACGAAGCAGCGCGCCGTACCCAATTTTTCAAGAGCACCACCGTTCTTCACGATGATGCCACGCTTGGCAGCGCGACTGATGCCGGCGGCGAAGGCGATGGGAGTGGCGAGGATGAGCGGGCAGGGAGTGGCAACGACGAGAACTGCGAGGACACGAATAGGATCATTGGACAGGAACCACGCGACAGCTGCGAGGATGAACGTCACGGATGTGAACCAGACGCTGTAGCGGTCAGCGAGCCGCACGAACGGTGCTTTCTTCTCCTCCGCATCGCGAACCAATCGCAAAATCTGCTCGTATTTGCTCTCGTGACTGGGACGCAGCACCCGCACCGTCAGCACCCCATCCTGACAGATGCTGCCGCTCATGACGTTGGACCCCTCGCGCTTCTCCACGGGAATAGGTTCCCCGGTGAGCTTCGATTCATCCACCATCGAACGACCCTTCAGTACCTGTCCGTCCACCGGCACACTCTCACCGGGCTTCACGATGATGGTGTCACCGGGAACCACGGCATCCACCGGCACATCGATCAAGGATCCCTCAAGCTGCTTGTGTGCCTGTGTCGGCGCATTGTTGATGAGGGATGTGAGATCTTTCCGTGCGCGTCTCAGTGCGAAGATTTCGAGTGCCTCACCACCGGAGAGCATGAGGAGAATCACGATGCCCGCCATGTACTGGTGCAGGACGATCGATGAGGCGATAGCGACGATCGCGATGATGTCGATGCCGAAGTGCCCACGACGAAGTGCCTTGAGCATTTCCCAGAACATGGGGAGAGCTCCTGCGATGAGCGTGATACCCCAAACGATGTCCGCTGAACCGTGGAAACCCGAAACATACACAACTCCGCCAACGACCAGTCCTGTCAGGACAAACGCCGGTGCGGTGAACCAGGGAAGGGGGGGTAGGCGCATTGGCGACAGTATGGCAGGAGAAACAGATGATCACCACTGATTGGAATGACCAATTCTCAGTACACAATTCCCAAAGAATAACCAATCACCAATGCTCAAACACGATAACTTGGGCATTTGGTCATTGAGCATTATTTGGTCATTGAGCATTGGTCATTGGTCATCCCCCTTTCAGGCCCTGCAAAGTTGTTTTCCCCGCTCTCCTATGCTATAATCTCCTGATTGAATACCAACCTCCCCGCCATCCTAAAATCGATCTCTCAACTGACTGCTTTATCCGCGTCAGAGCGTGACCGTGCGCTGACGATCGCAGAGCGTCTGACATCAGATGAGGAACGGATTGAATTTGTGCAAAAACTCACCGAAATCAATGAACGCCTGATGCAGACTGCCGCTGATGCCTGCCAAGGGCTGGAGGACATGCGTCTGCTGGTGGAGGAGGCGGAACATATGGCGAGGAAATTCAGCAGAGAAACGAAAGAACAATCCTCCCGCACACGTGAGCTTAAGCAGGTCGATCGCCTCCTCTCTGCCTAAAAAATGAAGAACTCCATACCATTCACCGGCGAAGCGAGGCTCCTCCGATTCAAGAAAACGAACGCCGACTTCCACGAACCACACCCGGGTGAATCGCACCAGGAGCACCTGAGTGTCCTGGCGGGAAAGATGACCGACTATGCAACTATTCAGAAAGAATTTAAAGACTTGAATAGGAGACTCAAAGATGCACACCAAAAACTACCGCGGGAGCGACAAGCTGACTTCATACAGAGGGCGAACGCAATCTGCGCAAAGCTCAAGACAATGACCAACGAGAAAGGAGTGCAGTGGAATGAAACGAAAGAGCACGCGGTGGATAGCAAGGAAATGCTGACTGCGTGGAGAGACACGAAACAGCAACTGGAGCACTTCATGGACTCCTACGAAAAACCGAGAACCAAACCGAAGAGTGCATCGACGGATGTCACGGGCAAACCGTTGCCGTTAGCAGAATCTCCTGTAACAACAAATAAACTGAAACCCGAAAAGAATCCATCGCCTGCTCCAGTAGAATCCAAGACAAAAAGCACTCCGACTGCTCCGGCAAACACTTCCGCATCACGAGCGACAAAACCTCTGCCACCAGTCGCTGCACCGTCGGGTACTCGGTCAGCTACAGCTAAGACGCCTGCGACAAGTACGAAACCAACCGAAAAACCGGCGACAGCACGTCCGAAGCCACCAGCTGCCCTGGAGACTGCCATTACACCAAAAGCTACTCCTTCGAAACCCGCCTCTGGACCAACTCTACCGAATACCATTGAACCTCAGACGAAAAAATGGATGTCAAAAGTCGGTATGCAATTTAGAGTCAAGGACTCAACAACGGGCGTTCTCTCATTTGATCCACAAAAAATGGCGTTTCCTGATGGCAAAGAACGATGGCCCGATATTGAGGGACCACTGAACGTAAAGGTGAGATTCGATGAAAACGAGAAAAAATTCACGATAGAGAACAATTCAACGATATTCCAAAAAATCGATGATCATGATGAATCAATTGGCATTCGTCCACAGGGCAGTGGAAGAATCGGCTACTTCTTCAAAACACGCCACCAAGAAGAAAAGGACTACAGGAAAGCACTGAATAACAAAGAGGAGAATGCCTTCAGGTGCTCGTCACTCAAAGTTAGAGACAACTTGAAAATTGCGAAAGAGGCAATAGGGCAAAACCCTGAGAACATCGTTTATTCCCCCGCAGCCTGCAGAGATCGCGACCTCATGCTTTTCGCTATAAAAACTCATCTAGAGCAACTCAAGACAACGTGGACGGAAGATGCCTGTGCGGAGATTAGAGCTGCAGCTACTTCATTTACTGGAGATCGAGAATTTGCAAAGACTATATTCGCACTCGAGAAGAAAACTATACCGTTCTCGTTCTTCTCGCCGGAATTGAGGAAGGATCCAGACATCATCAAAGCCGCATTGCGCTGTTCTTCTGACTATGTAAAAGATGCGGATCTCGACGTTCTTAAAACCCCGGCGTTATTGGAGTTCATGGCCAACGAATGTCCCAACAAATTTGAATTTCTTGCTCGAAGTCATGGAACAAATTTTGATCTGGAAAAAATTGTGAACGAAGAGATGGCGAGAAAAATCCTTCACGGCAAAGATGGTATTGGCGCATTTCGTTCACTCCTCGAGGAAAAAACTCAATCTCCAATCCACGCAAAATTACTTAAAACCATTGAAGAAGCCTACAAAGACCAGAATTTCAAAGAAGTACTTATGGAATACCTTCACCTCTCGGGAGCGGGCATATGGCAGTTCCCTTTTCTTCATGCAAATCAGGAAGCTGTCCTCACCGCAATGCATTCTGCGCCAGAATTACTGATGCATGACTGGCCGTTCGTGAAAGAAGGACAGAAGACGGAATGGTACCGAGAAGCAATCGCGCGAAACGGTCATGCGGCAAGATACGGAGCCAGTGAACACGTGTTCGATGCGATGAAAGACCACTGCTTCGTCACCGTGAATGAAAGAGGCAAAGAAACCACCGTCGATGATGCGAAAAGCTACCAACTGATGGACAACGCCGTTCTTTGCGACTGTCAACTCTTCCTGAGAGCCAAGAACACGGATAAATATCTGTACCAAGGGATCAAGGATAAAACAACAAATGTCATGACCGTGGGCAGGATCAAAACCATCACCCACCCCAACGATCACCGTTGGGAACTAAAGCTCGAAAGCGGCGGCATTACAGTGATCGAAACGAAAGGAACACAGATCGAAGTGACGATCGCAGGCAGCAAGAAGCCGTTCGTGTATGAAACCGCAGCCTCTGCCACAACGAAGCCCGCTCTTTCCCCCAAGCCTGCTTCGAAAGCTGACACGACCACTAATGAAGAAGCTGAATCTATGAAACGCTTAGTAAATGTAACGGAAGCATTGAAGGATATTGCATTGCACTATGACTCAAAAAATCTTTCCAGTACACAAACCCAAAACATGCGTACTGCCATAGATGCACTGACCTCGTCCGACAAAAATACTCTGCTGGGAGTCATAGAGGGGTGGCAAGCACGTGGTTTACTGGGACAAGGAGGGCTACTTCCATTCGATGAAGAGACAAAGGATAAAGACGGGACCATCCACCTGTTCAAAAACTCAAAGAAATTCGAAGTGATTCTTTCACCGGACGGAAAGATCATTGTTAGAGTAGATGGAGCAAACATAGAAACTAATAAGCTTTCTTCGGCAGTTCCGAAACCCGCCCCCGCCGCCAAGCCTGCTCTGAAGCCGGATGTATCCCAAGAAATTACTGATCGCTTCGTACAGGACCTGCATTTCCCCGCAGCGATCGGTACATATCCTGGAAATGCCTTCAATCTGAATGATGAAAAGCGCAAAGCCTGCGAAGCGAGCCTGCGCACACTCATAGGAATCCCAAAAGATGAATCACTGGAACAGTATTTCCAGAAAGGAAAAAAGGAATTTCTGAGTGATAGTGGCGAATTATTGAGATTTACGAACATTCAAAGTGCAGGCGATACGCAGATACTGCGTTCTACGTGGCACAAAACCGGAACCAATGAAAGCATCGCTGTTCTCACATTGAATACTGCCCAACCACGACTCATCGTAACGTTCAAGGACGGCATGATTTCATCCATCGACCAGCAGAGGGATCCATTCAATGTATGGGGTCAGGTAGCGACGGAGCACAAATTGGCACTGCAGGAATTCTGTAAACCTGGCAGTGAAAAACTCCAGGAGTACTACAGAAGGCGTGCGACATGCGAGAAAGACAAATCAAGTATTCCAGCCTTTGAAGTGCCAGAGAAAGAGGTCAGCAAGATCACGTTCGTCCCAACTGGGGAAGCTGTTATAGCCGATCTGTCGACGCCACTCGGAACTGACCATCTGTGGATCTGCACAGGACTGAGTGTGATTGATCGTGCGAATGGACGTCACATGCTGGCGCATGTGAACGGAGGTAGTAACGCAAATGGCATGGAAGGAGCGGACAAGACCGCTATGGAAAAAGTAGAAAAGGCTTTTGAGCAATTAGTAGTCGACAAGAGCGAAATCACGATCGTCATCGGAGACAAGGAGGAGAATATTGCGCGTGAATTATTCAAGCTGCTGACAACAAAATATCTGGTTCCACCCGAGCGCATCCGCATCATCCCCCCACGATACATCGTTCAGAGGAATGGAGGACAGCGTGGCGAGGACATCATCTGTGCTCCAGAGAAAGGCAAAGGCATCTATCGTGCAATCGAGTGGGTGGATGGAGGCGGAGGGTGGAGAGAAGATGAGGGTGATCCGGTCTTCAGGCACTTCAGGAAACAGGAAAAGAAGTGGTGGGAGGAGCAGAAGAATCGAAACAAACCACCGATGGATACAAAACTCACGGAAAATCCACGGGCAACAGAGAAGAAACCAGAATCGAAAGAGCCGGAAACGACCCCGGAGAAAAGAATGGCGGCAGAACATCTGCAACTTCTGAATTCACTCAAGGAAAAAACAGAAGATAAGCTCCTGGATTACATCACCACTGAAACCATCAGGAAACACCAGGAAGATGGCACACTGTACGTTCTGCTCTTGGCCATTGACAGCAAAAAAGCAGAAGATACGACATCCGCAGATGAATATTCCCGAATGATCGAGGCGCTTATCAACGAGGGAATGGCACTGAGACATGCCATCGCGGAAGCAAAAAATATGACGATCAGTGTCCTGCGACAGAAAATAAATACTGCTCCATTTGCAGAGTATTTCACGCAAGAAAACAAAGAGGGTGAATTACCCAAAGCAAATATCGATCTCAAACATCTGGAAAAACTGAGTGAGCCGCAACTACGCACTCTCTATGAAATTTGTCTGCTAGAACAGCAGGTAAGAAAAGCCAATATTCGTTATCAGGGTGGCAGTGCATTCTTAAAGAACACAATATCTGCCACTGATCCGAGAGAAGGCAGATACGGCAATTGTAATGCAGTTGCAAGCTACTACTACGCACTCGCGTCACTGGTAGGGTCAAAGGAGCTGACGAGCTCAATGAATAACTTCATAGGAGATCACCATATCCAACTGTACTTCAATCTTGGACGAGACAATGAAGGAAAAGCGATCATGCTTTCAAAAAATACCAGCCGCGTAAACATGAGAGACGTTGGGGACGATGGACGATGGAGATCTCCTGACGACCATCCATACCCTCATAATTTCTACGATCCAAAATACGATGTGCACTCCCATGGCATTGATCTGGAAAAAGTTTCAGGCGGCATACATGCAATCGTGGGAGGAAGGATCAGTATCTTGAAAACGGTGAAAGCGGAATTTGACAAAAAAAGCATTACCATGCTGGAACATGATAGAAAAATCTACGAAAAGGTATTGAAACTGCATCCATACGACATTACAAACAGTGCGAACTACTGGGAAATTTTATCTGAAATGTACGATAGAAATAAGGAGAAAAGGGGGCACCTGAAGAATCAAACTGGCAAAGCATTGGGGTATCATATCGATGCCAGTTACTGGGCCGGATTCCCTCTTGTAAATTACGTTGAGAGATTCCCCGAAGAAGGAGCTGCTTACATCAAGCAATACGAACAGAAGATAACAAAAAATCCACAGACGTTCCGGGATTTTGTCCAATCTCCGATAAAGGAAATGAGAGCCACCCCCTCTCTTGATAGGCGGAAAAGTACTGACAGAAGTTCTCTTAGTCTCAATATTGTTAACCGTGTAAATATGATTCAAGCTCTGGAGAATATATTCTCCGAACCTAAGGCAAAGGAACTCTGCAACGAACAATTGAAAATATTGCATGAAGAGATCCGTTCATGGAAATAAGAATCAGGAGAAGTCGAAAAAACGGAGCATCAGCCCGGCACCTCGCTGACATAGCACGAGCTTCATCAGGCCGGGCATTCCTGCCCGGCCACGCCCCATGCGTTCCCGCATGGGGCGACCAAGCAAAACACCAACAAGCATATGTACCGCCCGCTGATGTACAATCCCCCCATCATGTCCCTCTTCTCCAAGAAATCTCCGGCTCCAAGCAGCAACCGTCCAAGCGGCTTCGAATACCTTTCCGCCCAAGACTGCTATATGGACACCGCCTGCCAGTCACTGCGACCGCAGTCGGTGATCGATGCAGAGATGGACTATTACAAGCATTTCAACGCCTGCGGCGCGCGCGCCAAGTACATCTGGGGGCAGAAGGTGGACGAGAAAGTAGCGAGTGCAAAGCAGAAGCTCCTCAAGATGGTTGGCAAGAGCGAGAAGGATTACACCGTCGCCTTCACGCTGAACACGACGTACGGCATCAACCTGGTACTGCAGCAACTGCCGGCAACGGGAATCACTTCGATCGTGACGAGCGAGATTGAACACAACTCCGTCTTTCTGCCGAGCATCACGTGGAGCAGACGGAACAATGTGCCGCGCAGAATCCTCAAGCGTGACGAGCAGGGAAATCTGGCAATCGAAAATGAGGATTTAAGAAACGCGCTGGTTATCGTCAATACGCTCTCAAATATCGACGGACGTGAGCTGCCGAACGTCAGAGACCTCGCTGCAGCAGTGCACAAGGAATCCGGTCTGCTTTTCCTGGATGCAGCGCAGCAGCTGGGACACGATCCGAACGGACTCAAGGGTGTCGACTTCGATGCTGCGTTCAGTTCCGGGCACAAGATGTACGGACCATCCGTCGGCTTCATGATCATCCGCAGGAAACTGCTCCAAAAGCTACAACCATTCTTCATCGGCGGCGGCACCGTCGCCGACGTCCACGACGATGAGTTCACGCTCCTCTCCGGACAAGTCGACGAACATGCGATCCTGGAACCGGGACTACAGAGCTGGGCGGGGATCGTCGGTCTGGATGCGGCGATTGATTGGTTGCAATCAGTGAAACCGATGGGGAAGTCGCCCCATCAATATGAAATGGAATTGGCAACGACGCTTTTTGGTGAGCTCAAGAACATGCCCCGCGTGAAGCTTGTAAACAATGAACCGCGATCGGTCATGAGCTTCTCGGTCGATAATTTGGACAGTCACAAACTGGCGATCTACCTAAGCGAGCAGGGCATCATGTGCAGGAGCGGTCACTTCTGCTGCCACCACTATCTGCAGCATGTCCGGAAACTGCCTCCACTGCTGCGGGTATCGATGGGACTCCATAATTCGGTACAGGACATCGAGAAATTTGTGTCGGTGCTGGGGACGATTTTGAAAACATTCTAGGTGCCAATACTGACGCAGCCGGGAACGGCTGCTCCTCAAAGGATAAATATGTGGAGCGCCCGTTCCCGGGCGCGGGTACAATGGTGATTGGATTGTATGCCCGCACGAAGAATCGTGCGCTGGTTCTGAATCGGGAATCCCGCGCTGGTTCCAAACCTACCTTACCTACCTTACATCCCGTACCTTCCTTACCTCCCGTCCATGTTCTGCATCGCCGCCTTCATCGTCTTCTTCATCCTTGCCATCTTCTCGGCGAGCTTCCGACCGCTGGCGGGCAAGGCATGGCACTGTGTCATCCGGCGTGTCACGCTCCGACCATGTGACATCGATTTCTCTGAAGAAATGAAGGGGAAAATCATCGGGAAGATCATGATCCACTCCCCGCGAATCGCTGCATTCGTGAACCACTGGATCGACTGGATCTCGTTCGCATTCGTCGCACTGAGCATCTGGAGCCTGATCTATACTGCCAATGCAGGATTGAATCTCTTCGTCTACGACACATGCAACCCGCTGGCGGTGGAATCCTGCTCACTCGGCGGTGAAGCCTGCGGCGTGCAGCAGCAGGTACCGGGGCTGGTCGAATCGTGGAAGAAAGACCAGATGATCCAGTGGGCCACCGGACCGTTCACACGATTCGGCACAACGATCCTACGGATTCCGGACCGACTGAAGACATGGCATGCGGCTGAATTCGTCTTCACGGGATCGGCAAATCCTCCGCCAGCGGGCTCGTACGATCCGGATGCCCCCATCATCCTGGAAGTCATGGATCCGCTCTGTCAGTTCTGCCGCAAGCTCTATTCGAATATTCAAATTTCAGGTGTGGAGAAGCAGTACACATTCCATTATCTCCTCTATCCCATTCCCAATCCTCAATCCCCCACCGGCACCAAGTTCGCGTATTCAGGTCTGATCGCACGCTACCTCCAGGCAATGAGTCATGTGAAAGGAGCGGACCCGAGAGACTTGATCGACAAAATATTTGCCAAGCGTCCCGACGGCACGGAGTGGCAAGATTATCTGCGTATCGGGGCAACCGAGAACGACGTTCGCCAGACGATGAGGCAGTTCCTCCATGAGATTCATTGCTGCACTGCATACACTGAGGATGCTTCTGTGCGGGCAAAGGCTCCGCTACTCAAAGAACGTGATATCGCATTTATCGAAAGAATGGTCGATAGCGAAGAAGTGACGAAGGAGTTGGCGGCGCAGAAATCCATTGTCGAAGACCGCCTCAAGACCATTAAAATCCCGACAATATTGATCGGCGGGAGGAGATTCGACCGCGTCATCGACACC
>CAINWJ010000031.1 GCA_903854455.1 Candidatus Peribacteria bacterium
CCCCTAACCCCTCTCCCGGCTACTCGCCGATGCGAGTCCGGGAGAGGGGCAAGGGGAGAGGGAAGGTACTGCTATAGAGTTGCTCGTTAGCGAAGGTCATTCTTCAATTGTGGCAGTTTCTCGGCTCCCTCGGTTTTTTCATCCAAGCAATGCCCTCTTCCACTCCAGCACCTTCTTCACGATCGGCCGTAGCACGACCATCTGTTCCGGCGGATACGTGACCACTGCCCCGCCGAACTTTCGCTTGAATTCAGAAATCCCCTTCCATTTTCCTGATCCCTGATCCCTGACCTGTCCTCCGAAGCCTTGGCGAAGGAGGATCCCTGATCCCTCGTTCTCCGGTTCAATTCCCAGCAGGTCATACCGTGTGCAACCTGCAGCCTGGCATTTCCTCATCGCTTCCCACTGCAGCAGGTACGGAGCCATCAGATGCCGCTGTTCGTGGAATGAGGCACCGTAGTAGTAGATGCCTGTCCCCTGCCACATGACACCGATCAGCCCGGCGATGGGCTTTTTATCGTGTTTTGCCATCAGAATGAAGCTTCCCACGAGATTGGAGAGAAAACGCGTGTAATGCGATTTTTGCGAGACGGTGAATCCATCACGCCGTGCAGTCTCCTGCAGCATGGGATAGAAGGCATCCAGATCGCTCAGAGAGCCTTGCACGATCTCGACACCGTGACGTTTTGCTACGTTGATGTTGTAGCGACCTTTCGGGTGCATTTGAGCGAGGATCTCTCCTTCGGATTTGGTGAGGTCGATGATGCGGGTCGCGGTGGCGTGGACGGGACGCTTGGAAGCGACCAGCGACCAGCGACCAGCGACCAGCTCTAAAGGCGGAGACAGGTATAGTGCCATGCAATGATCTTTTGTCGCATCATCAATGATGTGCTGGAGAAGTGATTCGGCCGCCCGATCTCCCAACCACAATGGTCCGCGGGGGATTTCCCACGTTGAATATCCTCCTGTCGTTCGATCAATGATGACGAGTGCCGAAGCAAGCGGCTGACCGCTGACCGCTGACCGCTCATCGCTTTTAACATAGATTCTCACTTTTTTCCCACATGCTTCGGCATAGCGTTTCCTCACGATCGATTGCCACAGTGAACCATGAGGATGCGATCGCACCCAGGATTCATACTTTGCGAGATCGTCGTCGGTGGTGAGGAGGCGGATGGACATGTGGATAGTATGGAGTATGCAGTATCAAGTATGCAGTATCAGTATGACGAGCAAACTAATCATCCATTATTTCTTGGCTTTCGCATACTCCATACTCCATACTAAATACTCCATACTTTTTCTATGCCGCACACCCTCCCCACTCTCCCCTACGCCTTCGACGCTCTGGAGCCGCACATCGATGCCCGGACGATGGAGATTCATTACACCAAGCACCATCAGGCGTACGTGAATAATCTGAATGCTGCATTGGAGAAACATCCCAAGTTCGCCGAGCGCACGGTGGAGGAACTAGTCGCCGATCTGGACGTTGTTCCGGAAGACATCCGCACCGCGGTTCGCAACCACGGCGGTGGGCACCTCAATCACTCCATGTTCTGGGAGATGATGGCGCCGGCAGCCGGTGGCAAGCCATCGGGAGAGCTTCTGTCAGCCATCGAAAAGGCTTTTGGATCCTTCACGGCATTCCAGGAAACATTTGAGAAAGCCGCCGCAAGTCGCTTCGGTTCCGGCTGGGTATGGCTCGTGATGGATGGTGGCAAGTTGACGGTCACATCGACCGCCAATCAGGACAACCCGATTTCCGATGGCTTGATCCCCATCCTCGGCGTGGACGTCTGGGAGCATGCGTATTATTTGAAGTATCAGAACAAGCGCCCGGATTATCTGAAGGCATTCTGGAATATCGTCAACTGGCGCGAGGTCGAGAGGAGGTTTGTGGAGGCGAAGTGAGCGACGGAGGGATCCGAGGAAACCGAAGAAACCGAGGAGTCCGAGGAACCACGATCCCTGTTCGTTTTCCTTGTTTTTCATTGACGATTTTCTGTGTGGAGAGGTACAATACCAGCGTCAATTCAGGAGTCGCCCTGCAAGGGGCAATGTCGAATCCCACCCCTTAGGGGGTGGTTTTCATATGTTTTCGAAATTCTTCCGGATCAGTGTATCCAATGTGTCGCTTGGTGGAGGGAGGGGGAATCGAACCCCAACTCATGGATGTCAATTCAAGAGTCGTAACCTACGCTCCCCCCATGCCATGCGACTGTACGATCGTACACCTATTTTTCCCTGGATCAAAATCGATTTGACGGCTTCTTTTTCCTCTGTACACTCCCTCCGTCACAGCGG
>CAINWJ010000032.1 GCA_903854455.1 Candidatus Peribacteria bacterium
GACGACGCCAGAGCCACCGAACTCGCGATCTTGCCTTCCTGACTCCCGAGAATTGTTTCACCACTCGCACTTCCCATGTTTTGGTACTCGAAGGCGATCCAGGAAGGGGAGCGGGCGACACTGGAGATCCGGACTTCGTCGATGGAGCCCGGGAAATAGTTGGAGGCACATGTGTCATATCCGATATTATTCTGCGAAGCAGATCCGATTGTGCCTGATGCAGCAACGCTGCCTGCTTGTGTGCCATTAATAAATAAAGTTAATGTAGAACCATTGTATGTTCCCGTGAGTAAGTACCATGTATTTTGAGAGAGTGGAGCAGCACCATTGACTGCAAAAAATTCGCCTAATGTATTCGTAAAATCAATATTTGAGTTTTGATGCACCCCACTGCCATCAGTACTGTCGGCATACATTTGAAATCCGAAATTTCCGAGTCCGGCACATCCTGTTCTTTGGGCATATACCGCAGTTCCTTTCCAAATGCCAGATACAAAAGAACCGGTGACGTTGATCCATGCGCTTGAAGTAAAAGCAGTGGTAAGAGGCTGTGCAAAATTTGATATGACAGATTGATTTATTCCGTCAAAGTTCAACGAGCCATCCACTTTTCCTGTGGCTTGTGTTGGTCCATTTGTTGGAGTTCCAGTGTGAGCATTACTCGTGGAATCGATCGCACTCAAAGTTGATCCGCTCAAATGCCATACCCCCTTGAAATTCGAATCCCACACCGCCGTCCTGTTGCTCCCATCCGTCACTCCACTCTTTCCGTAGTACAGATAGATCGTCGTATTCTGAGTAGAAGAAACCGTCGGCACCTTCACCCAGAAGATGCCGGAGCCTGATCCTGCTCTCACGTGGTATTCCTCTTTTTCAAATGGCAGAATCATGCCGGTGCCGGTGGTGAAGCGAATGTCTGCGCCGGTGGATGATCCGATCGCCCCGAGGTCAGTATCAGCAGTCACGCGGACCAAGAGCGGGAAGTTGCTGAGGTCAGCAGACACATTCCTCTTGGACACGGTGATTGCCTTGCGGTCAGTCCAGCCAGTGAGCGCCCACGGGGAGGCGGAGATGGTTTGTGTGAGAGCATTGGATGTGCTGGCGGTGTAGGGCGAGTAGCCATTGAACGTCGCCATGAGGGAATGGCTGCCCAGAGCCAGATAGTTGAGCGTGAGTGTTGCGGTTCCAGCCACCACCGTTCCGGTTCCGACCGTCACGGTTCCGTCCTTGAACGTCACCGATCCAGAGTTGGCGGCGGGCGTGACCGTTGCCGTCAATGTCGTGCTACTTCCGTACGTGGAAGGATTGACCGAGGAGGTGAGCGCGGTTGTGGTGACGTACGCCGAGCTGGTCTCCTGGGAAGCCCGGGTGATCTCGTTCCCCGTGGAATTCATGTTGCTAAACTCGAACTTGATCCACTCGGCGGAGCGGGCGGTGGTAGAGAGCTTCATCTCATCGAATTTTCCGTTATAGAACCGCTGTTGAGCACTGAATAACATTCCACCGACGCGTGCATGTCCTGCGGGATTTGATGTCGTAGCCGGTATCGTTCCTGAATATGTCAGCGAAAGCGGTGAACCATTCAGGTAGATTTTCATTCGATCAGCATTTGTCGCACCATTACCGTTGAAAACCATCACTGCGTTGTACCATGTTCCCGTCGATAAGATCCTATCGGTGGATACTCTTGCAAGTGTTCCATTGGTATATATCCCGGCCCAGAGTTGATCTGGATACATTGAAAGATCGCCATCCGGGAACCCAAATTCTATTAATGTGGACCAGTCGGTATCACTGGCGCGTTGTGAAAAGATTGGTGCCCAGCCATTGACACCCGCTGTCAAAGAATTTGCATTGAACCACGTACTTACCGTAAGCGCGCTCTGGTTGTTTATGACCGAGAGATTTCCAAAATCAAGATAATTATTAATCCCATTAAAACTCCCCGCCCCATCCACCTTCCCCGTCGTCGCAGTCGCTCCATTGTTCGTACCATTATTCCCATTCGACGTGGAATCGATTGTACTGAGGGTTGATCCGCTCAAATGCCACACTCCCTTGAAATTGCTATCCCACACATTCGTCCTGTCCGCGCCGCTCACTGCACTCCCCGAGCCGTAGTAGACGTAGATGGTCGCGCCGGAGCCGTTGCCTAAGCCGGAGGCCAAGATTGTCGGGACCTTCACCCAGAAGTTGCCGGTGCCAGAGCCGCTGCGTACGCGATAGTCTTCCTTCTCGTACGGGAGCGCCGCGCCGTAGGTGGTGGTAAACCGCAGATCATTGCCTGTCGCCTGCGACTTGCTTCCGATGTCCGCATCCTGATTGAGTGCGACTAAGAGCGGGAAGTCGGTGAGGGTGGCGTCCACGTTCGTATTGCTGATCGTGAGTTTCTTGCGATACGGCCAGTTGCTGTACCAGCCAAATCCCCAGCCGGCATTGTTGCCGGAATCGATGCTTGTTCCGTCGCTCGCGTTGATCGGAACGGACGTATTGGAATCCTTCACATCGAGATAGCTGATCGTGACAGTTCTGCGCGGATTTACATTCCAGCGGCTTCCGGTGACGATGGATCGCAAGCTCAAGCGATTATTTGCGGCTCCGTTCAAGGTCAAAGTCCCCGCCACAGTCTGCGTCGTGCCGTTGGCTATATATAAGGTGTCGGCTGACGTGACGGATTTGGTGAGATTCCAGAATGTCGTGGATCCGCTCAGGCTCTGATTGGTTCCGTTCAGAATTACCGTTCCACTTCCGCTGGTGAAGGTTCCCGCCGCTTGCTTGATCCATGCGCCGGAGAGTGTCGCGGTATTGGTCCCAAGTGTGAAGGTTCCGCGGATGATGACGCCGGAACCGGCATTCACATTCCCGCCCGGAGCGAAGCTCTTGTTCGCCCAGATCACGATATTCTTACCGCTCTTCACATTGAGCACACCGGAATCGACGGTGTAGATAGAGGAAATGTCGGTATCGCCGCTCACGGCGGCTGTTAACAATTGACTATTAACAATTGACCCTCCACTGTCACTCCTTATTATTAATGCGTCCTGATAGAGATCGAGACCGGAGAATGTTCCGCCCGTTGCCGTTGTCACAGTCACGGCTTTCTGCGTAGCGCCCTTCAGGTACAGCGTGACGATGTCCGCCTGATTGATGCTGGCACCGCTCAGGGTGTACTGGCCGGAGGCATTGGTGACAGCACTCTGCGGCTGGAGCGTTCCATTCACCGCTATGCGCACGGTCTTACCGGCGAGAGGAACGCCACCCCGATCCGCGTACACCGTTCCGGTGACGAGCGTCGACTGCGCGGTCCCCACTGTGATTTCGTTGCTTGCACTCGCCATGTTCTGGTACTCAAATTTGATCCAGGCTGCGGAACGGGCGGCAGTGGCAACCCGAGTTTCATCTATGAAGCCTTTCCAAAAGTTAACATTGCCATTTTGTCCAACTGTGAATGCCCTTGCGGAACCTTCTGTGATTGTTCCTGTCTTACTCGCATCGTTTCCAGCTACACCATCAATGAATATTGAAGCTGTAGATCCATCGTATGTGCAAGAAATTTGATGCCAAGAATTGGTTGCTGAAAAAGATTTTATCGCTGCAAATGTTCCATTGGTCGTTCTTCCCCAGCAATATAAATTGTTTGAACTATCCCAGAAGATTTCTATTTGATCGTTTTTCCCTCCAAGTAATGTTCGATACGATCCAGATAATTCAGATGCATTGAATAAGATACTGACTGATATTGCGTTTTGTCCTAATAAGTCTGGAGCTTGATTCATTAATACATAATCGCTCGTTCCATTAAAACTTCCCGCCCCATTCACTTTTCCCGCAGCCACCGTCGCCCCGACGACACCGCCATTATTCCCATTGCTCGTGGAATCTGCAGCTGAGAGCGCGCCGCTTGAAGTTTGTCCCAGGTGCCACACTCCCTTGTAATTACTATCCCACACGCTCGTCTTGCTCTGCCCATCCGCGGCATCGGCTTTACCGTAGTACAGATAGATCACGGTATTCGCAGTCGAACTAATGCGCGGAACCTTCACCCAGAAGTCACCTGCGCCGGAGCCGGAGCGGACGTGGTACTGCTCGCGCTCGTAGGGGAGGATGACGCCGGTAGAGGTCGCGAAGCGAATATCGTAGCCGTCGCTGCGGGCAGCGGTTCCCAGCTCCGCGTCATTCCTGATCTTCACATACAGCGGGAAGTCCGTGAGGGTACTGTCCACGTTCGTCTTGCTGATCGTGATGGGCTTCCTAAGCGTCCAGCCATCCAAGGTATTCGTCGTGGTTTCCCAAGTGATCTCGTTACTGGCGCTCGCCATGTTCTGGTACTCGAACTTGATCCACGCGGCGGAGCGGGCGACGCTGGAGATGCGGACGTCGTCGAGTTGCCCATCGAAATAATAACCACCGCCACCGGGTGAGTTATATCCAAAATTCAAATTCTTTGAAGTGTCATAGGTAATATTCCCAGTAATATCGAGAGTAGTAGCCTGTGCCACTCCATCGATATATTCGATAAGTTTACTGCCGTTATAAATACCGACCACATGATGGAATACTCCGTTATTGATGGATCCATTGGTAATCGTTCTCGTCGTACCATCAATATTCATATACCACCGTAAAGCTCCTCCAGGTGTATAAAATTGATAAGAATCGGTCGAGTTCGGAGTAACTGCCTTATCCAAAAATACTTGCCCATTGCCACTGGTTTTTACCCATGTCGAGACAGTAATGGCTGTAGATGGCTCCAAAGAAGCCGTTCGTGGAATAGTAATATATTGACTTGAGGCAGAGGTAAATGAAGCTGCTCCACCCATTTGTCCTGTCGCGTTTGTCGCCCCATTCACGCCACCGTTATTGCCGTTGCTCGTAGAATCCCTCGCGCTCAATGCTCCAGTCGCGGTCTGTCCCAAATGCCACACCCCCTTATAATTCCCATCCCATACATTCGTCGGATCGTTGCCGTCCGTGGCGTCCTTCTTGCCGTAGTACATGTAGAGATCGGTGTCGGCGGAGGTGGAGAGACTCGGCACCTTCACCCAGAAGTCGCCGGAGCCGGAGCCGGAGCGGACGTGGTACTGCTCGCGCTCGTAGGGGAGCAGGACGCCGGTACTGGTCGTGAAGCGGAGATCGTAACCCGTGCTCAGCGCATCTCTTCCTAAGTCAGAGTCCGCGCGGACTTTCACGTAGAGCGGGAAGTTGCTGAGGGTACTGTCGATATTGGTATGACTCACGGTGAATTTCTTCCGGTACGGCCAGCCGGAGATCACCTGCTCGGCACCGGCGGTTTCCCACGTGAGTTCGCGCGTCGCGGAGCTCATGTTCTGGTACTCGAACTTGATCCACGCGGCGGAGCGGGCGACGGAGGAGATGCGGAGTTCGTCGATAAGGCCGGTAAATGCATTGCCGCCATTATCAGTATAGGCACCAATTCTCGGATGCAAACCACTCGCGTCATTGCTATTGGTACCAGTTCCATCAGATATGCCGTTGACATAAACCGATACTGCAGAACCGACTCGCCTTGCGGCTACGTGATACCAAACATCGGTGGACATGGTTGTACTGCCCATTGCAGCTTCGGAATTGAGCCAAAGATGAATGCGGCTACTATTGATATCAAACCCCAATTCTTTGCCTGTTGTTGTGTCAAAGTTATCAAAGACAGAACCATTCGATATATTTGGCTTTTTGATCCAAGCAGAAATGCTCAAATCTCCTGCACCAATTGTTGCCTCATATGGCAGTGCAATGAAGTGGCTCAATCCATCAAAACTCCCTCCTCCATCCACCTGCCCCGCTGCCGTCGTCGCACCATTCACGCCGCCATTATTGCCGTTGCTTGTGGAATCCCGTGCGCTCAAGGCTCCGGTTGAAGTTTGATTGAGATGCCACACGCCTTTGAAATTGGAATCCCAGACGGACGATGCGGAACTGCCGTCGGTGGCATCCGGTCGACCGTAGTAAATGTAGAAGTCGGTGTCGCTTGAGTGTGAGACCTTCGGGATCTTCACCCAGAAGACGCCGGAGCCGGAGCCGGAGGAGACGTGGTACTCCTCACGTTCGTAACTCAAGAGCATTCCCGTGGAGGTCGCGAAGCGGATGTCCGAGGCATCGGCTTTGGCCTTGGAAGCGATGTCGCTGTCCGCCGTGATTTTCACCGAGAGCGGGAAGTTAGTCAGATCGGCATCGACGTTGGTATGGCTGATCGTGATCTTGCGCTTCTTGGCCCAGAGCGACAGGGAGAGATCGACGGAGTCGTTCGCTATTTGCCATGCACGGAGCTCGGTGTAAGTAAGAGGAGCATCGGAGAGGCGATCAGCGGTCAGCGATGAGCGATCAGAAACCGTGCTGTCCGCTAGTCGCTGGTCGCTAGTCGCTGTCAACGGTCCGATCAGGAAGAACTGCGGACTGAGATCAGGAGCGTCGTAGAGGTAACTGAAGGTGGCGGTGGTTCCGGATTTCCAGGAACCAGTCCAAGAAATAGTTGTTGCCGCTTGCACCGTCGAAACCCCCCCTCCCGCCTGTCGGCCGTAGCCTTGGCGAAGGCTGATCGGGAGAGGGGCGGCCGCAGCCGGGGTGAGGGAAGCAGTCGGCGTGGTTGCGCTGATTGCGAAACTCCCCGGCACCGTCTCCGTCACTGTTCCCGTGAAGTCCTGATTGAACGTCACCGTGATGGTCATCGGGGATTTGCCGAAGGGATAGAGGCGGGTGGCGGCGGAGCGGGAGATGATGAAGGGTAATACAGGCGTTGTGTCATCCTGAGCGTAGTCGAAGGACGACACAACGCTCGTTTGTCGCGGTTCGACTACGCTCACCGTGACAAACGAGGTCATCTCCCTCACCCCATTCTTCGTCTCTGCTCTGAGCTTTAGCGTGTACGTTCCCGATTCCGTAACGGGGAAGGACGCTTCGTAGTCCGGCGAGATCATCATGGAATCTTTCTGACCACATGTTCCTGTGGTCGTGATGGAGCGATCTTTCGTCGAGAGGATGAGCTGATCGCTGTCCGCTGTCCGCTGATCGCTCGCTGGTGCCGTCACCGTCAACTTCAGCGTCGCATCGCACACGATCTGCCCCAGATCATCCAGCACGCCGATGGCGAGCTTCACCGTGTCTCCCTGCACATACCGATCCTGCTCTGCGTTCATTGCAAGGACTCCCCAGGAGAAGTCCTGGGTCTTCGTCGTCACATCTCCCGTCAGAGGATTCGTGATCTGTACTTCCAGTGAATACATGCCGGGAGCGAACTCCCGCATGGGCTCCAGGACTAGAACGACGGAGCCCTGCTCGAAGTGGTAGTTTGGTGTCGTGACGTTGCCGGATTTGTCAGTGAGTCGTACTTGAATGATTCCCTCATCCCCAGCCCTTCCCCCGAGGGGGGAAGGGAGTTCCCCTCTCCCATCGGGAGAGGGGTTAGGGGTGAGGGAGGGGGCAACCGCTGCAGCCACTTCTTTCCGCGCTTCTGCGTCATTGCTCACCGCATCCACCACACTCTGCATCAGCGCATCATTCGTGATTTCCGCACTCCCCGCCGCCGCATCGATGGCACTGGGAGGATCACTTGCGAGGAACGCCAGGATTCCCTGCGACTCACCACCCAGCACCTCATTCACCGCATTCTCTGTGACAGCGTCCTTCACATCTTTCGTCACCACGGCATCCAGGACACTCGCAACGGCGGCATTGTCCTTCAGCATCTCTGCTACCTCCGCCTGTCCCGCTTCATCACTCAGCATCGCTTCGATCTTCTCTTGCGTCACACTCTGCGCCCTGCGTTCACCTCCCGCCACCATTCCCACTGTCACAGAATCTTGCGAAAGTCTCTCGGCGATCTCGCTGCCCTTCTCCTCCAGAATGGCCTGCATGATCTGTCCTTTCACATCCTCCCCCGACGTCAGCACCGACACGACCTTCCCGAGAGCCTTCTCATCCTTCAGGTTACCCTGCGCATCGAGGATATCCGCTCCGCTCCCACTCACTCCTTCCGCCGTCAGCGTGAAGGATGGCATGGCATTCGCATCGAAGACATTGCCGCCCTTCGGGGTCAATGCCAATGTCCCCGCAGGGAGATCTTGCCGTTGATCGGATGGGACTGAGAGGAGCTGCCATCGCTTCGGCTCCGTGAACGACACTGCTCCCTCACTTCCATCCGCCGCGAACGATGCATCGATCTTGTAGAATGCGCGGAGTATCGATCGGAGGGGTGAGATGAGGAATGAGAGCGAACCCGTTTCCGTCGTCGGTTGCTCCACCGTTGATCCGCTGTCGGCTGCTGGTTCACTTTCAATCGTCGGAGGAATCACCGCACCAGAATCGCTCATGACAGTGCCGCTCCCGGATTCGATGATGATTCCACTTCCGGCTTCCACATTCTCCGGCACAACCTGTTCCTCCACTTCCGGTATCACATCATTGATCTCTCCCTCCGCCGTCCCGCGCACCTCCACCGGTCCGAACTGCGCGAAGAGGGGAGACTGCAGAGGGGTTTTGAACGTGTAGTGCAATTCACTATCCGATCCCGCATCCCACTTCCGGCTCCAGATGATCGTCGTTCCATCCGTTCCTGTTTCGATGGATGCGATCGGTTCCACGCTCACCACCGTGAATCCCGCCGGAACATGTTCCGTCACTGTTCCGATGAACGTCTGCTTCGGCGTGATCGTCAGGGTCATCGTCTCCGTCTTCAGCGCCGATGACAGCACCGCACCGCTGCGCTGCAGAACCAGTAACGAACCCGATGATGTTCCATCGTCATGATCAACGTGGCTCCCAAGCTCGATTGCCTGGGACAGCACCATCTCCTCCTCCCCGCCCGTGAGCGCATCGATCATTCTCTGCAGTAACCGCTCTTCCTCACGTGACCTGTTCCAGAAAACTTCCAGCTGATACGTTCCGGGCACGAACACATCCGGCGTCTTGATCCTCACAACATATCCGCCGCCATCCGGATTGTTCGACGTCTCTACCGTCACCGGCAGTGCACCGCCCGAACCGGTCATCCACACCCTGATGCTCTCGTCGATGTCCGAAGCCTGCTTGATCCGGTTGTTCGCCGCAATGAAGAGCTCCGGATTGTTTTTGATCGGCAGGAGCTCCGCATGGATGGGCGTCAGGATATCCTGCTCCATCGGAGTTTGAACATCCGATCCGGTGCCGGTTGTCGCTGCCTCCTGTTCCGGTACCTCCGGCGGAGAGACATCGTCCAATGCAGGAGATTCAGTCGGCGATTCAATCGTCCCTGACCCTGACCCTGTCTCTGCCGCGTCGATCGTGATGCCGGTTCCGCTTTCCAGTGCTCCGCTCTCCAGTGCTCCGCTCTCACTCAAGATGCTGCCGGTCTCAGTCGTTGTCTCAGCAGGTGCGATCGTCGCACCGGAGAGAGTCGCACCGGAGGAAGTCTCGATCAGTGACCCTGACCCCGATACCTGACCCTGATCCTCCGCCAAAGATCCGCTGCCGCTTTCAGCCAGGAATGCTGTGGCTCCGAAGCCCAGAACCGCCCCTGCCATCAGCAGTGCGATCAGCCGGTGTTTCGCGTTATTCAGAGGCATTATTTTTTGTGTGTGGGTATTCCTTCTATTTTAGCAGAAAAGCCCTGTTTTTTGAATCCTAGAGTGGAATATAGGACAATGATTGTTAGGAAAGTCAAAAAGCACTCAATCAGCTCATTTTCTGAGCTGGATTTGTTAGAAATAGCTTTATGGGAAATGACCAATGCTCAATGACCAATGTCCAAATAATTCCCAATGCTCAAATACCCAATCTTTCATTTTGGGGAATGCAGTATTTGGGAATTGGGAATTGGTGATTATTTGGGCATTGTGGTTTGGTCATTTTTGCCAATATGATTGGTTTTTCTGGCTTCTGCTTCCTTTCTCGTGTACTGTTGCGGTACGTTCTTTCCCCGCACCGCCGATTTTTGTTGGATTTACAAAGGAAGATCTGATGAGTATCCAGTATGTTGCGGATTCGAATTTCTGCATACTGAATACTGCATACTCCATACGAAATACTGTTCCGGATCTTGCTTTCTACATCCACCCAACAAACGATCCTCGGTTTCCGCGGGGCAGAGAACGACATTCCGTTCCCCATTTTTTTATGCAGAAAGAATATTCCCTCGTCCTCGGCGACAAGCCGATGACCGTTCGTACCGGTTTGCTTGCAACACAAGCCAACGCCTCCGTGATCTGCCAGATCGGCGATACGGTGTCGCTCGGCAACTGCACCGTGAGTGCCAAGGCGCGTGCAGGTGTCGATTTTCTCCCGCTCCAGGTTGTCTACCAGGAGAAGTACTACGCCGGAGGCAAGATCGCCGGTAGCCGCTTCCGCAAGCGCGAAGGTCGTCCCGGTGATGATTTCGTTCTCATGGCGCGCGTCATCGATCGCGGACTGCGTCCCATGTTTGCCAAGCACATCCGTAACGACATCCAGGTGTTCGCAACAGTTCTCTCCTACGATCTGGAGAACGAGCATGACATCGCATCGACGAATGCCGCGAACCTCGCGGTTGCTATCTCCGACTGTCCGTGCGACGGTCCCATCGGCACGGTGCGCGTCGGTCTGATCGGCGGTGAGTTGGTCTTGAATCCGACAGTGGAAGCACGCAAGAAAAGTGATCTCGACATGATCGTCACAGCCTCACTCGAGCGTGTCGTCATGATCGAAGCCGGTGCCAATCAGGTGCCGGAGGATCAGGTGCTCAAGGGCATCGAGTTCGGCAAGAAGTGGGCGCAGAAGATCGCCAAATTCTTCGCTGATATTCAGAAGGAAATCGGCAAGCCGAAGAAGGAGTTCGATCCGCCGTTCGCGCCGAAGGATGAGCATGTGAAGGTGCTCAAGGACTGGGCATTGCCCGTCATCACGAAGGCGATCAAAGATCCGCTGGAGAAGCTCGCGCGCCGCAAGATCTTCACTGATCTCATGGACAAAGCCAAAGAGAAACTGGAAGAGAAGCTTGGTCCCGCCGGCGAAGATGAATATCTGACCGGTTTGTATGCCTATGCACCGAGCATCGTCGACAAGATCGTGAAGGGCGAGATGCGCCGATTGGTGTTAGAAGAGGGGATTCGCATGAGTTCCCGCAAGATTGACCAGATTCGTTCGCTCTCCGCGATGGTCGATATCCTCCCGAATCGCGTCCATGGTTCCGCACTCTTCCAGCGCGGCGAGACGCAGGGACTCTGTACCTGCACGTTCGGTTCTCCCGGTGATCGTCAGCTCGTTGAGGGCATGGAGGGCGAGAGAGAGCTGCGGTACATGCACCACTACAACTTCCCGCCGTTCTCCGTCGGCGAAACATCCAACCGGTTGTTCGTCGGTAACCGCGAGATCGGTCACGGCAATTTGGCGCAGCGCGCTCTGGAACCGGTTCTGCCGTCGCTCGAGAGTTTCCCGTACACCATCCGCACCGTTACCGAAATCTTGGAATCCAACGGTTCCTCGTCCATGGCGGCGACCTGCGGATCTACTCTCGCATTAATGGCCGCAGGCGTACCTATTACTGCACCAGTCTCTGGCATCGCACTCGGTTTGATTTCCGACGAAGCAAAAAATAAGTATGTGATCCTCTCCGATTTGCAGGACGAAGAGGACTTCGGCGGCGACATGGACTTCAAGCTCGCCGGTACTGCCAAGGGTGTGACGGCTATCCAGATGGACATCAAGATCAAGGGTCTCCCGGACTCCGTCTTCGCCGAGGCACTCGAGCGGTCACGCACCGGTCGTGCTGAGATCCTCAAGGTGATGCTTGCAGCCATCCCGGAACCCCGCAAGGAGATGAGCCCGTACGCACCCAGGATCGAGACCATCCAGGTCAATCCGGAGGACATCCGCCTCGTCATCGGCAAGGGTGGTGAAACGATTCAGAAGATCAC
>CAINWJ010000033.1 GCA_903854455.1 Candidatus Peribacteria bacterium
GGGGCTCTTTTGGCATTGACGATTCCTGTCCCCAATCCGAGGCTTGTGTTGGCATGGATGATCCCAAATTCCGATCAGAGGTTGATGTTGGCATGAAAGATCCGGAGACGCCCCCGCGGGGCGTCTCAATTAAATTTGGGGTCTCATTTGAAACCGGAGGAGCAGACCCGAAAACGCCCCAATCAGATGTTTGTGTTGGTATGGATGATCCCAAATTCCGATCAGAGGTTGATGTTGGCATGAAAGATCCAGAGACGCCACAATCGAACGTTGATGTTGGTATGAAAGATCCAGAGACGCCCCCGCGGGGCGTCTCTACGGGCTCCAGCGGATGTCGATGCAATATCAAAATTCCATGCATGTGATCGGGCATGATGCACCAATCATCCAACGATATATTTGAGCGAATTGTCGTTGTTTTCAGCCATTCTTCCTGAACGATGTGTCCTATCGAAGACAGCTTCATTTTCCCATTCTCTATGGCTCCGAACCACTGCAATTTTTTTCTCGTGCAGATCGTGACGAAATACCATCCATGTGTGTATGAATGATGTTGCAGGCGGGTTGTCTCAATGCGGTATCTGGATCGAAACAGGGTCATTGGTGTTCAACCGTACACCTTATCATCCGGCTATGCAAGGTGCATCGCGAAGAATCCCATCTTTTTCAGAGACCCAAAATGTCGTAGAGCCGCAAAATTTTGCGGCTCTCAAATGGCAATCTTCATCACGCTTTCTTCAGCAACATCGCGAGCAAAGCCATGCGGATGGGCACACCGTTTCCGGCTTGCCTAAAGTACGCGGCGTTCGGGAGCGCATCCACATCTTCTTTGATCTCGCCGACACGCGGGAGCGGGTGCATCACGGCGACCTTCTTGCCCTTGAGCAGCTTCGCTTCGAGAACGTACTTGAGCTTCAGCCGCTCGTACTCGCTCTTGTCCGTGAAACGCTCCTGCTGGACCCGCGTCATGTACATCACGTCGCAATCCATACCTTCGCGGATGTCATCAACCTGATCATATTTGATCCCCTTTTCATCGAAGAAGCTCGTCACTTTCTCCGGCATGGTCAGTTCTTTCGGAGCAACCAGTGTGAACTTCACATTCTTGAAGAGTCCGAGGAGGAAGCTCAAGGAATGCACCGTGCGACCGTAGCGGAGGTCACCGACCATCGCGATCTTCAGATCATCAATCTTCCCGCACTCCTTCTGAATGGTGTAGAGATCAAGTAACGCTTGAGTGGGGTGTTGACCGGGACCATCACCGGCATTGATGAACGGCACTTTGGATGTCTTGATGGCGAGATCCGCGCTGCCCTGCGCCGGATGCCGCATGGCGATGATGTCCGCGTACTGGCTGACCATCTGCATGGTGTCCTCGATGGTCTCTCCTTTATAGAGCGAGCTGAACTGGATACCCTCCGCGGTCAGCACGTCGCCCCCGAGCCGGATCATTGCCGTCTCGAAGCTCATCCTCGTGCGGGTCGAAGGCTCGTAGAACAGTGCTGCGAGAATCTTGCCGTGGAGCAGATCGCCCTTGCCCGATTTGCGTATCTTCTCCATGTCATCCGCAACACGGAGAATCGCCTCGGCATCGGGGCGAGAAAGTTGTTTGGTGGAAATGAGGTGTGTGAAGGGGAGAGGCATGATGGGAGTATAGGGGTTAGGGGAATAGGGGAATAGGGGAATGAAATAATAAGCAATTGATAATTGAAAATGGAAAATGGAAAATGGAAGCAGAAGAGCAAATGATGATCTTCTGCCAGTCATTTCCAATTTTCAATTATCAATTTTCCATTTGCTCATGCGCTCCCCCCTCTCCCACAAAGGTGACAATGGCATCGTCGCGGTGATCGGCGGCAGCCGGCATCAGCACGGTGCACCGCTTTTTTCCGCACTGGCAGCGGAAGCAGCGGGTGTTGATTTGGTCTACGTCTGGGTGCCGGAAGCGCATACGGAAATCGCCAAAACGCAATCGCTCAATTTCCAGATCTACACCTTCGGCAATGCACGATCGGATGAAATCAGCCCCAAGGATCGGGAGCGGTTGATCGAGTTCCTGGCGACGATCGACGCCGCGGTGATCGGACCCGGACTGTCACGGACGCCATCGAGTATCCGATCAATGATGGAACTGCTACAGGAAGCTCCGTGCCCCGTCGTCGCTGATGCTTCTGCGCTGCAACCCAGCACCATCAAAGCTCTGTCAGGACGACACAGCATCCTCACGCCGCATCTGGGTGAACTGGAGCGGATGAGAATTGATCGAACCGATCTGCCGAACCTCGCGGCGAAACATCAGTGCACCATTCTCCTGAAAGGTCCGATCGATCTCATCGTAAGCGAACAAAAAGCGGTGCAGGAAGTGCGTGGCGGCAATGCGGGACTTACAGTCGGTGGTACGGGCGATGCGCTGGCGGGACTGATCGCCGGATTGATCGCGCAGGGGATGGAGCATGTGGAAGCATGCATTACCGCCAGTACTGCGATCAAACAGGCGGGTGATGCATTATTCAAAACCCATGGCGAGCGGTATACGACGAAGCAGGTGATTGAACGAGTCGGCATGGAGCTTGAAAATTGATTTTTTCGTTTACCCGCGGGTAGGAAACCCGCTCCCCATTCAGTTAATTTTTTAGAAATATTATCTCTCCTTTGATCACTCATCCTTTCCCTCTCCTCCGGCAATTCGATGATCTGATCAACGTGTCGATGCTGACGAAAAAGGATGCTGTCAGAACGGATGAGGAAATCGGAAACGTTCTTCAGTCTGACCACATGGCAAGTCTCTGGCAGATGCACGGCAACCGGACAATTGTCGTCAGGAATGCAACATCGAGAACAGAGCAAGCTGATGGCATCGCAACTGATGTTCGCGGTCTTACACTCACCATTCGCTGGGCGGATTGCCAGAACTTCCTGATCCTGGAACCTGAGAAAAAGATCATCTGCCTCGTGCATGCCGGATGGCGCGGGATGAAAGCGAAGGCACTGACCAGCGCATTCAAAACATTGAAACGGGAGTGGGGGATCGATCCTAAGAATATCTGGGTTGGTGCGGGACCATCGCTCTGCCGGAATTGCGCGGAGTTCTCTAATCCGAAAAATGAGCTGCCGGATTTTTCCGCATTCACGAAAGGAAATTGCATCGACCTGCAAGTCGCTGCAGATGCGGAACTGCAGACATTGGGTGTCCGCCCCGAGCGGATTGATCGATCACCAGACTGCACAAAATGTCACCGGGAACTGTACTGGACCTACCGTGGCGGTGACCGGGAGAAAGTGAAGGAAGGATGGTCAAATGGTTTGGCAGTGACATTGAAATAACAAACAGTTCCTCAATATCAAGACGACCGTCGTGCGCTTTGGCTCGTCCCTGGATGTACCAGGTGGGTGACCGCAATCCCGCTCCACAGAGCGGAATGATTAGGCCTCCCATAACGAACTGTCAGAGAAAAAGCGTTTAGCGGACGGACGAGTCGTCGAGACGGAGAAAAGCGTAGCGGAGAAAGAGACCGCGAAGCAATCACTCAACACTTATTTCAGATGCCAGATTTTGATAATTTTTTTCGATTCTCCCGCTCAAACCGCATCAGCGCGTATGTACTTGGCGTATGGACTACCGGGGAAGAGAGCAGTGTATCGATGGCTTTCTGAAGCGGTAGAAAATGGATCTCCATGAGTTCATCTTCATCTGGAGGTAGAGGTGAGGGCTTGAGCTGTTCTGCGAGGAAGAAATAATCAGTCGCCTTGAGTCGTTCGGTGCCCTGACCGCTCCAGAGAAGTTTCAGTGAACCGGATTCGAATCCTGTCTCCTCTCTGAGTTCGCGCTGTGCGGTCACAGAAGGATCCTCACCAGGTTTGATCTTGCCTGTCGGAAGTTTCCAGATGTACTTACCGTAAAACGGACGATATTCCCGCAAGATTAAAATCTTCTCAGCATCATCAACCCCGATCAGGTATGCAGTATCGAACGTCCGTGCACGAGCGGCTGTTGTCGCCACACCATTCGGCAGAACGGCTTTTTCGAGCGTGACCGTCCAACCCTGACCAGAGAATAGTTCTTGATCCATCTATTTGATTGTACCATCATGCCGTTCTCCCTGGGCTCGAAGCCCACGAACCCACGCCCGCGGACGGGCGTGCCACACCATCACTGACAAATGTCCATCTATAAGAATATGCCATCCCTCAAGCATCGCATCGCACAGGCTAACTCACTCCTCGCTCCGTACGCCGTTCCACACGGAAGCGGACTTGGGCGGATGTATGCCGAGCAGGATGACGCGACACGGTTTCCGTTCCAGCGTGACCGCGACCGGATCCTCCATACCCAGGCATTCCGGCGTCTCAAGCACAAGACGCAGGTGTTCGTTTCCGGTCATGGTGATCACTACCGGACCCGCATCACGCACACGCTGGAAGTGGCGCAGATCAGCCGGGATATCGCACGGACGCTCAGGCTCAATGAGGATCTGGCGGAGGCGATCGCGCTTGCGCACGACCTGGGTCACACACCATTCGGTCACGCCGGCGAAGAGGCGATGGCGGCGTGTATGAAACCGTTTAAAAAATCTTTCGAACACAATCTCCAATCTTTCCGGATCGTCACGGTTCTCGAAGATCGATCGAAAGAATATTCAGGGCTGAATCTTTCACAGGAAATTCTCCAAGGTCTTTTGAAACATTCATCACCTCACGATCATCCCTCTGCAGATTGCCCGACCCCGACCCTCTCCCCGACCCTGGAGGCACAGGTCGTCAACATCGCCGACGAGATCGCCTACACCGCGCACGATACCGACGACGGTCTCCGTGCCGGACAATTTTCATCAGCAGACGTCCGCAAAACGACACTCGGATCACTCGCTTCAGCACAAGCACAGAAGCACGGGACGGAATTGCGCGGTGCCATCGTGCATCTGCTCGTCAGTGATCTCTATGCGGAAACAGAGAAACGGCTTTCTCAAGCGAAGATCAGGTCACTCGATGACGTCTACCGATCGGAAAAATCACTGGTCTGTTTCTCGAAAAAAATGCAGGTGATGCTCAGCGAACACCGGACGTTCCTGTGGAACCGTCTCTACTTGAGCGAATCGGTCCAGAAACAAGCGCGGCGCGGCAAGAGCATCGTCACCTCGCTCTTCAAAAAATTTCTCAGGAAGCCACCGGAAAAAGTGCTCTCGTTACAACAAAAAACCGGTAGTTCACTGGAGGAAGCGGTGAAGGATTATGTCGCGGGGATGACGGATGGGTTTGCGATGAGCATCGCAAAATCCGAGCGTTAGAGCTGCAATAATTGGCTGGTAGCCGCAAAATTTTGCGGCTCTACCCCCCTGATCCACTCACCCGTATCTGTGGCAAATATTTCAAAGGATCCACCAACACTCCGCCAACTTTGACTGCAAAATGCAGGTGCGGACCGGTTGTCAGCAATCCTGCACCGGCGGTCCCAGGCTGACCACCTGTGGTCCCGATGACTTGACCGGGGAATACCTGATCTCCCTGCTTTACGCTCGCCGAGGTGATGTGACCGTACACCGTCTGCACACCGTCGCCGTGATCGAGAACGACAAAGCTATAGCCAAGTCCATTGAGTGCGACTTTCAGCACCGTCGCCGAAGCCGGTGCCTGAATGGACGTACCCTGCGGTACCGGAATATCGATGGCATGATGCGGTACGCCGAAGCGCCGCAAGTACCCGGCATCTTCAAATGTCGCGGACAATCCGACCGACGGTTCCACCGGCCACTGGGCGAGCTGCTTCGCCTCCGGATTGCCGAGTGTGTACGCCGTTCCCTCCGCCTCCCAGATCTCCTCGAGTGATGCACGGAGCAATGCCTCGGAATGAGTCCGTTGCTGAATCACGCTCAGCAATGTGGCACGCGTATCACGGAGTGCCTGCAATTTTTCGGGCACGTTTTCACGCAGAACCTGATCCTCTAAAAGCTGCAGCTGATAGCGCAAAATCTCCTCCTGATTCCCGAGCATCGCCTGCCGCACCCGCTCCCGGTCGATGTCCTGCACCGCACCGGCGATGACCGCTCCCGGACGAACACCTCCCTGCCCATCAATATTTCCCTTGAGCGACTGCACACTCAGCACTCCCGTCCAGAACAACGCGACAATCACGATGATAATGAGTGTCAAAAGTGGCCGAGGAAGATGAATGCGGATTTCCACTGTCCATCAGCATACAGGGCAACTGACCCACGGAGGAACTCATGAAGCTAAAATAGCTTTATGTAATATATTTTATAATATTCAACTAACTTCAATTAACTTTTTGGATAAATCACAATATTTACTAAATATATCAATCCTCTTGCCCTCCAAGGAAAGCGTGTTTTTTGGTATACTCTAGAGATTTGAATAAATACTCATCCACTCAACGGCTGACGATCAATCAAGTGATCAGGCGAACACTGACGTGGATCGCACTTGTTGCCTATGTATTTTCGGTCATACCGCCGGTACCCGCCTTCGCCAAAAGTTCATGGAATCCGACCCTCCTCGTGAGCACGGAGGCATTCCAAACCATCGATCAATCCGACACGAGTGCAACGGAAGTCGAAATCCGCTTCGGGGACAACTTAGGGCAACGTCTGTTCTACGACGTCTCAGGGCAAACGTTCCAGTTCACCCGGGACCTGACAGTTGCAGGAAACATCACGGCAACGGGGTCAATTACTGCAGCAAAAATCCTGTCCGGCACGACAGTCTACGCCACCAGATCATTCTCCGGAGCGGGACTGACCAGCTGCTCAGGTGCCTTAAGCAAGCTCCTCTGGGACGCGACGACGGGGCGCTTCTCCTGTGGCACTGACCAGGCTGGAAGTTTCAGTACAGGCAACACGCTCTCCATCGGTGATGCGCGGTACGTGAAGAAGTCCGGGGACACCATGACGGGCGCACTCACCATCAATCTTTCCTCCGGCTTCCTGGGCCTCAAAGTGATGCAGATGATGTCGGGTGCATTCATCCATGCAGAGAAAAGCCTGACGTCATCCGGATCCATCACCGCTGTCGGTAACATCACTGCACGAGGAACACTGTCGGGCGCACTGATCACGCAAGGTGGTGTGCCCGTTGTCACGACAACGTACTTCAACGATGTTCTCGATCCGAATGGAATACAGGATTCGACCGAATCAACGATGAGTTTCAATGATGGCTCACGGACGTTCACCATTGCCCCTGCCAGTGGTTCATTCGACTACTACCTGCGTGGGACGAAGGTCATCCGTTCGACATCAACGGGAGTGATTATTCCGGATACGACAGGAACGCACTTCATTTACTTCGACAGTGATCGTCAGCTCAAGTCATCGACGATCCCATGGTCATTCACGGACAACAAAGCGTTCGTCGCAACGGTGTACTGGCGAGCAGGCGGTGCGACACCCGCCCTCCTGGCAGACGAACGCCATGGCATCGCGATGGACTGGGCAACGCACCGGTATCTACACAACACCGTCGGAACACGCTACGAGAGTGGACTCACCGGAACATTCAACAACAACGGACCGTTCACCGTAACCGCTGGCGTCGTCCATGACGAGGATCTGCGCTTCTCCATACCGCAGCAGCAAAACACGAGAGTCCTGTATCGAGACGGTGCTACTCACTGGATTGCGGATGCATCGGGAAGCCTCTTATTCAAGGAGACAGCTGGGGTCATTCAGTATGATGCTGGAACTGGTACGCCCGCAGATGTCGGAACCAATGCGTACGTCGCCTACTGGGTCTTCGCCACCGATGAAGTGACGAATCCAATTCTGGTAGTGA